>CAMKAE010000029.1 GCA_946410395.1 uncultured Clostridia bacterium | reverse complement strand
TGATCTTCTGGGTCTTCGACACCGGCCGGAGCTGCTCCATGACGATGGACCGCTCCTTCTTGGTGGTCAGCGCCTTCATGATCGGCGGCTGAATCACCGGGACCAGGGCCATGTAGCTGTAGGCCGCCACAGCGATCGGGCCGAGCAGATGGGGCGCCAGCTTGGAGGTCAGCCAGATGGCGGTGGGGCCGTCCGCACCGCCGATGATGCCGATGGAGCCGGCCTCCCTGGGCAGGAAGCCCAGGAGCGAGGCGCCGATGAAGGTCATGAAGATGCCCAGCTGGGCAGCGGCGCCCAGCAGCAGGGTCTTGGGGTTGGCCAGCAGCGGACCGAAGTCGGTGGTAGCGCCCACGCCCAGGAAGATCAGGCAGGGATAGATGCCCAGCTTGACGCCCAGGTAGAGGTAGTCCAGCAGGCCGGGCGTGATGACCTTGCCGGCGCTGGCAAACAGGTTGCCGGCAGCGTCGTAAACCTTGCCGCCTTCAATGAAAGCATCCTTCAGGATCATGGTGCATTCTGCACCGTTCTTTGCCATGTTCTGAATGACTTCCTGCAGCAGCGGCGTGGCATTTCCGGTCACACCGTGCGCGCCGACGATGTGCGCGATCACGCTCGACCCGTTCAGGACGCCGCCGCTCGCGTTGACAAGCCACTCACCGGTTTCTACGCTGATGTCCTTTGCGTTCACCAGCACCGATCCCCCGAAGAGCGACCAGTTGGCGTGGCCTCCGGCGAAGAGCTCCTCGTGGAACACGTCGCCGCCCAGCAGGTTGGTCAGCAGCATGCCGAAGGCGATGGGCAGCAGGAGCAGGGGCTCAAACTGCTTGACGATGGCCAGGTAGAGCAGCACGCAGGCGATGCCCACCATGGCCAGGGCCTTCGGATCCGCGATGAACTGGGCGATGCCCGAGGTCGCAAACAGATCGCTGAAGGCTTTTCCGATATTCATGAGATCAGCTCACTTTCTGCGATCTGTAGATTACTGAATGGTCACCAGCACCTGGCCGGCCTCCACGGTTGCACCCTTGTCGACCATCACGGAGGTGATGGTGCCGTCGCGGGGCGCAGGGATGGGATTTTCCATCTTCATGGCTTCCAGGGTCATCAGAGTCTGGCCCGCCTTCACGGCGTCGCCGGCCTTGACGGCCACGCTCAGGATGTTGCCGGGCATGGGGGCTTTCACGGGGTCACCCGCACCCGCCGCCTTGGGGGCCGCTTTGGGCGCTGCCTTGGGAGCCGCAGCCGGGGCCGCGCTCACGGGCGCAGCGGGCCGGGCCGGCGCAGCCGTCTGCGCGCCGCCGACTTCTTCCACTTCCACTTCGTAGGTCTGGCCGTTGACCGTCACCTGAAACTTGCGCATTGCTGTATCCTCCTGTTATTCTCGAATCTCGTCGTCAAACGCGCCGGATGCGGCGCACCACAAAGCCCTGGTTCTCTTCCATGACGCACATGAGCGCAGCCGTGATGGCCGCGACCAGGCTGTCATCCGCCTCGGGTTCGCTCTGCTCGGGCTGCACAATCGCGGCGACCTTGGCCGTCTGCACGGGCTGCGCCTGCTGAGCCTTTTTCTTCTTGCCCATCCCGTCGGTGGACGCGATTAAGGCCTTGATCATGAAGATCAGGATGGTCAGGCCCAGGAAGACGATGATCATGCCGACCACCATCACCAGCAGGGAGTCGCCGACAGGCAGCGGTTTGGTGAAATCAATGCCGCCCTGCGCAGCCGCTTCCACGGACTGGGGCACAGCTGTCAGATCGGGCATGGGTGTTGTCACAGGCATATCCGGGCCCCCTTTACAGCGAACTGCCGCTCTTGCCCGCCAGCATCTCCAGCGCGGCAATCACGTACTTTCTCGTCTGGGCCGGTTCGATCACGTCATCGATCATGCCGTCCGAAGCGGCGGAAACCGCGTCCGCCACATCCGCGACGAACTTGTCCGTCAGGGCTTCACGGTTGGCCAACGGGTCGCCCTTGCCCTCCCGGAGTTCCTTGCCGTACAGCACCTGCACGGCGGCCTCCGGCGTCAGGGCCGAGATCACGGCGCCCGGCCAGGCGTAGGTCACGTCGGCGTAGTCCTTGCCCGCCATGGCCACATAGGACTGGCCGATGGCGTTGCCCACGATCACGCTGATCTTGATCGTGTCGGAGCCGGCATACGCGTTGAGCAGCCCCGCGGCCGCCTGCATGGTGTCCGCCTGGCTCTTCTCATCGGGCACCTGGATGCCCCGGCTGTTGATGAGGCTGATCACCGGCAGGCCATAATAATCGCACAGGTTGACCAGCTGAGCCGCTTTCCGCGCCGCGTCGGGGGCCAACTCGCCGTCGTTGACCCGGGCATCGCTGACCACCAGGCCGCAGGGATAGCCGCCCACCCGGGCCAGCGCTGTCCGGATCTCCTTGCCCCAGGCGGGGTAGAGCTCCAGCGCCGTGCCGTTGTCCGCCATGCCCTGCAGCAGGGCGGCAGCGTCATCCGCATCGATCTGCGGCAGCAGGCGGTTCAGGTCATCGGCGTCCACGACCTCGACCGCTTCGCCGCTGTCGGTGGGCAGGTAGTCCAGCACCTGGGCCGCCAGGGCAAAGGCCGTGTCCTCGTCCGGCGCGGTCAGGGCCACACCGCCCTGCTCCGCCATGGTCTTCGCGCCGCCCACGTCCTTGGCGGTGAGGGTCTTGCCGGTCAAGGCACTGACCACCGTGGGACCGTAAACCATCAGCTGGCCGACGTTTTCCGCCTGGATGGCGATGTCCGCCATCTCCACCATCAGCGCGGCGCCGCCGATGGCCGGCCCCAGCACCAGCGCGATCACAGGGCTGCTGAGCCGCGCCACTTTGCCGTAGATGCGGGCAAAGGCGTTCATCGCCCGGGCGCCCTCATCCACCCGGACACCGGCGCTGTCGCACAGTGCGATCACCGGCGCGGGGTTGTTCGCCGCCATGTCCAGGAGCTTGCAGACCTTCTGCGCCTGCATCTCCCCCATGGCGCCGCCGTGGACGGTGAAGTCCTGGGCAAAGACGTAGACCGGCCGATCCTGAATCGTACCGCTCCCGGTGATGACGCCGGCGTAGTCGCCGTTCTTCGAGAGCAGGGCATCCAGCTCCACGAAGCTGCCCGGATCCAGCAGCTTGCCGATCCGTTCCCGGGCCGTCAGCTTGCCGTCCGCCCGCTGTTTGGCGATGCGGTCCGCGTCGCCCTGCAGGATGGCGCGCCTGCGCTCCAACACCTGCTCAAGTCCCTGTGTTTTGGCCATGTTGACCATCCCTCCGTGTATTGATCATGTGGTACAAGCTGGGAATCTCAACTCTTCCCAATTACTTCTCTTCTACGCCTTATTTCTTTTTCCTGCACCGAATCCTTGTTTTTTTGTCCGCGCACGAAAAAAGCCCCGGATGACCGGGACTTGAAGGTCATTCACCGAAGAATGGCGCTGATCAGGAAGCCTGCGAGCGAGTAGTAGGTCACCACGGCGATCAGGTCGGAGAGGGTCGTGATCATGGGGCCGCTGGCTACCGCCGGGTCAATCCCGATTTTCTTGAAGATCATCGGGATCACCGTGCCGTTGAAGCTCGACAGCGTCATGGCGATGAGCATGGACAGGCCGATGCAGCCGCTGCAGCCGAAGGAGGCCAGAAGTCTGCTCACGCCGGGATAGTCGTCAAACGCATGGGGCTGGCCCAGATAGATGAACAGGCCCACCGCCGCGAAGGAGAGGGTACCCAGGATCAGGCCGTTGGTGAAGCCCACCTTCACTTCCTTGAAGATCATGTGGGTCCGCTGCCTGGGCGTAAGCTCCTCGTCGGTCAGGATCCGGATGGTCACGGCCAGCGACTGCGTGCCGGAGTTCCCGGACATGTCAAAGATCATGGACTGGAAGACGACCGCGATGGCCAGGCCCTCCATGACCCAGGTGAAGCTGCTGCTCACCAGGGATACCACCAGGCCCAGCCCCATCAGCGTGATCAGCCAGGGCAGGCGCTTGCGGATGGACTGTTTCAGGGGCTCGTTGATTTCCTCCTCGTCGGTCAGGCCGGCCAGCTTGGCGTAGTCCTCGCCCATCTCCTCGTCCACCACTTCCACCAGGTCCTGGGAGGTGATGATGCCGAGCAGCTTCATGTCGCTGTCCACCACCGGGATGGAGTCCTCGCTGTAATCCTTGAGCTTCTCGATGCACTCCGCCACATCCTCGTGGTCGTAGACAAAGGGGTACGACGTGGTGATCAGGCTCTCCAGGTCCGTGTGCTCCCGGGCGATGATCAGGTCCTGCAGGGTGATGGCCCCGTAGAACTTCTCGTCCTCCTCCACCACATAGATCGTGGAGAGGTTGTCGTTCTCCGCCGCCTGTTCCACCAGGGACCGCATGGCCGCCTTGACGCTGATGCCCCGGCGGATCGCAATGTAGTTGGTGGTCATCTTGCTGCCGATCTCATTCTCCTCGTAGGACTGGATCAGCTGCACGTCCGCGCGGGCCTCCTCGTCCATCCGTGCGATAATGGCCTCCTGGCGCTCCTGGTCCAGGTCCTCCAGCACGTCCACGGCGTCGTCCGCGTCCATCTCCTGGACGATGTGGGCGGCTGTCTCCGGGGTCAGCTCTTCGATGAACTGGCTGGCGTCATCCAGGTAGGCGAAGATCTCCGAGACTTCCTCCGCGCCCAGCAGCCGGTACAGGCGTTTGCGCTCGTCGGGATTCAGCATCCCCAGCGCGTCGGCAATGTCGTTGTAGTGATAATCCGCCAGGCGCTCCCGGAGCTCCTCATCCGGCAGGTCGCTGTGGATGATGTGCTCCAGCTCCTGCGCGTAATCCGGGTGCTCGAAGGTCTCCTCCTCGCGATCTTCCTCTTTTTCTTCCTCTTTCTCTTCTTCCTCTTCTTCCTCTGCGGGTGATGTCTGCGCCGTTTCCGCTTCGGCATCCGTCTCCCGCTTCACCGGATCCTCCCGAACCGCTTCGGTTTCCTCTCCGGTGATCTTCTTCTCCTCGTCCATCGGCTTGCACTCCTTTCCCCTGCACGTCAAAACACCTGACTGTCGTCCTCGCATGTGACAGGCAGGAACACAGAGCAGACCGTGGCGCGCTCAGCCCAGCGGAGACCGGGCGAACGGGTCGGCCGCGCTGTCTCCTATACTGTCATAACCGTCCACCCTGTCTCACCTCGCTTGTGATGGAATTGTTTATATTTTATCAGCCGCCGCCGCGCTTGTCAATCCGCTTTTCGGCACATCGCCTCGGCCGCGGCAGAATCTTATCAGAATCGTAAAACATTGCAAAAAAACCGCAATCATCTGTTTTCATTTTGGCCGCTTCATGCTATAATCACCCTGTCGCAAGACCATTGATCCTGAGAGAAGGTGCCTCCGATGAAAAGACTGATTGCCGCGCTGCTTCTGCTTGCGCTGATGCTGGGCTGCGTGCCCGCACTGGCCG
This sequence comes from uncultured Clostridia bacterium, assembly GCA_946410395.1. Lineage (GTDB taxonomy): Bacteria > Bacillota > Clostridia > Christensenellales > Aristaeellaceae > RUG11272. The sequence continues at coordinate 8,558 of CAMKAE010000029.1, read as the reverse complement.
CGGATCCCAAACCGATCGACAAGCTGGATTTCGATTCCCTTCCGCCGGTCGTCGAGGGCCAGCACCACTACCTGCTGCTCTGCGTGGACCAGTGGTCCAAGAAGCCCAACAATCTGGGCAACACCGACGGCATCGTGCTGGTGACGCTGGACACGCAGGCGCGCCGCATCATGCTGACCTCCCTGATCCGGGACGCGCTGGTGGAGCGCCCCGACGGCGTCATCGGGCGGGTGAATTACATTGCGAAGAATTACGGCCCGGAGGCCCTGTGCCGGGTGCTCAGCGAGCATTTCGGCGTACGGATCGAGAAGTACATCCTCTTTAATTTCAGCCAGATCCAGGAGATCATCAACTATCTGGGCGGCGTGGACATCACGGTCAACAGCGATGAGATCGCCTACCTGAAGCGGTACGCTATCCCCCGCAATTCCACCACACCGCAGCTCTACCGGCCCGGCACCTACCACTTCACCGGCCACTCCGCCGTGATCTATATGCGGATCCGCAAGGCCGGCGGCGGCGGCGACTTCATGCGCACCCAGCGGGTCCGCAACGTGCTGTCCACCCTGGCGGACGCCTGCCGTGAGATCAGCTATGAGGACGCCCGCAAGCTGGTGGACGAGGTGCTGGAGCAGTCCACCCTGACCAACATGAGCCTCAACGACATGCTCGCCGCCATGGACCAGGCCTTCTCCCTGCGGGGCTGCACCATGGAGGAGCTGCGGCTGCCGCCGACCGGCTCCTATCACGGTATCACCTATGCCGGCATGGCCGTTCAGGAGATCGACTGGCCCGCCTGCCGCAAGGCCCTGTCTGACTATCTGCAGAACAGCTTCCTGGTCCTCAGCGACGAGGAGGAAGACATCGACGATTTCTCCTTCTTCGACTGATCCAAGCACAACGAGTACGAAAGGAATCCGGGTATGAAGTGTCCCTCCTGCGGTCAGTGGAACCGGGATACCAACCCGCGCTGTATGAAATGCGGCGCGTTCCTTTTCGTCTCCGAAGATCCGGAGCACGTCCGCACGCCCGAGTGGAAAAAGAACATCAAGGACGGCGAGCACGGCACCGCATACTACCGCATGGATGATTTCGGCGAGTCGGACGCGGGCCCGGACAGCCGTGACCGGCTGGCCGAGGAGATGGCCGCGCTCAAAGAGCGCAAGAACGCCGGCTCCGTCCGCCTGCGCCGCATGCATGCCGCCATGGCCACGGACCAGGGCGACAACCGTGTCCGCCGGGAGGAAAAGCCCCGGGAGGCGCCGCCCCCCGATGAGTCCCCCGCCGGGAAGCGCGGAAGCCGCACGGTCGTCCGGGTCCGGGGCGGCAGTCCGGAGGAAGCGCCGCTGCTCTGGGATGACCGGGATTTCCAGGATCCGCTCTGGGCGGAGCAGGCCCGGTACACGAGCCTTCACAGCGGGTCGGAACGGGAAATCGTGCTGCCCAAGTCTCCCCGGAGCAGGCTGTTCCATGACATCCTGATCGCCCTGGCCATCGTGATGGGCATTGCGGTGATCAGCGCCGGGATCCACTTCGGTCCCCGGCTGTTCGGCCGAGGCGCGAGCGCCGATGCGAACGGCGGCAGCATCATCGTGGCATCGATCCGCAACGAGCTGGCCGCGCACATCATCCGGATCCCCGGCAACGACGGCGACCAGGTCTTCATCCGGGAGCTGTACAGCTCCTATGAGGTGGTCAACGGCTACGCGGAGATCGAGGTGGAGGACCACGAGTGGTACGACAAGCTCGAGACCGTGACGGACGAGACCATGGAGGTCACGCTGACGCCGTATCTGAAGACCGCCGACGGCCGGCACGAATCCCTGCCGCTCGTCCACTACACCATCGACATTCCCGCCAGCCCCATCACGCTGAATTCGCCGGAGTCCCTGCGGACGACGGTCTCCTCCACCATCTACACCATCGAGCTGGAGGTCCGGCCCGGCTCCACCGTCCGCATCAACGGCAAGGATGTCTCGGACACTGTCAACAACGATACCGGCATCCTCTCCTACAACGCGTCCATCCAGCCCAAGGGCGACAACGTGTTCACCGTCACCTGCCGCAGCCCTTACTGCCGGGAGAGCTCCCTGGACATCGTCCTGTACCGGGAGCCGCAGGAGATCCCCCTGGACATCGCCGCGGACACCTACACCTCCACCACCCTGAAGCAGCTGAAAATCAACTGCAAGACCCTGCCCGGAGCCGAGGTGGACGTCCTGTCCGGCTTCAGCGATCTCAACGTCACGGATCTGGACACCAGCGGCGATTTCTCCTTCTACGCCGTCTTTGACCACATCGGCGACAACGTCATCCGGATCCAGTCCAGCTATCCGGGCAAAAAGACGTCGGTGCTGGAATACACCGTCTACTACTGTCCGTCGGTGGATGTGTACACCAAGAAGGCTTGGCCCCTGGACGCCAACGGCTATTCGGAGCTGGTCTCCAACCTCAGCGTCCGGGTCGCCAACAGCCAGGTCTACGTGGTCATCGGCACCATCGACCACTTTATCTCGGAAAAGCCGCAGATCGCGGTCGTCTACACTTCCGCCGACGGCCTGACCCAACCGGTCGTGGTCCAGAACTATTCCAAGAGCACCTGGGAGGTGGGCGAGCACTACAACCTGTACGCCGACGCCTTCTCCTCATACTCCGGTATGCCCTGGCTGAATGTCCGGTTCACAGTCAAGAAATAGTGTTTATCGAAAGGGTGATCTGATGCTGGATGTTCTGGTGATCGGCGGAGGTCCCGCCGCCATGAGCTGCGCACTGACCCTGCGCAAGCGCGGCCTCTCCTGCACGCTGGTGACGGCGGACGCGGAAAGCGGCTGGCTGTACAAGGCGGATCAGCTCGACAATTATCCCGGTCTCCCCCACGTCTCCGGCAAGGAACTGCTGCGGATTCTCCGTGAGCAGGCCGAGGATCTCGGCGCGGCCTTTATGCACGGCACCGCGCGGCAGGTCCAGCAGCTGGGCGACACCTTCATGACCCTGGTGGGCAACGACGTGGTGGAGTCCCGGGCCGTGGTGCTGGCCGTGGGCGCCGCCAGGCCGAAGCTGCTCCCCGGCGAAGAAGAGATGTTGGGCAACGGCGTCAGTTGGTGCGGCACCTGCGACGGCATGTTCTATCGCGGCAAGGAGGTCGCCGTGCTGTCCGCCTGGAAGGACGGCGCCGAGGAGGCGCGCTTCCTGGCCGGGCTCGCCGCCAAGGTCGACTATTACACCCTGCAGCCCCACGAGGCGCCCGAGGATCCCCGGATCAGCCTGCTGCCCGGCAAGGTTGCCTCCCTGGTCCGCCGGGAGAGCCGGAAGATCGCGGTGGTGACGGATGCGTCGGAGGCGGAATACGACGGCGTGTTCATCTTCCGCCCGGCCGTCGCGCCGGACCGGATGCTGCCCGGCCTTAAGCTGGACGGTCCCTTCATCGCGGTGGATCGCCGGATGCAGACCTCCATGCCCCGCGTGTACGCCTGCGGCGACTGCGCCGGCCAGCCCCTGCAGGTGGCCAAGGCCGTGGGCGAAGGCAACATCGCCGCCATCTCTTGCGCGGAGGACCTGGCCCATGCTTAAGCGACTGCTATGCCTTCTGGCGCTGCTCGCGATCCCGGCCGCCGCGCTGACGGAGCCCCTCGTTCTGCTGGACGATCTGCAGGGCACCGTGTACTGGCCGGAGGGCGGCACGCCCTGCTACACCTACACCTACACCTATCCCCAGGTTGCCGGGGACGACATGTGCGCGCAGACCATCAACGCCTTCTACCAGTATGAGGAGGCCAACACCCTGCTCTTCACCGTCCCCATCCGCGGCGAAGGCATCCAGGATCCCACACTCCCCGCCACCACGCAGGTCAGCTACCGCATCACCGCCAACACGGATGATCTGTTCTGCGTGCTGGTCATCACCGACTCCGTCATCGACGGTGATCGACAGGTCTCGGTGTCTGCCCAGACCTTTGGCCGCAGCACCGAAAAGCCCGGCAACGTCCTCACGCTGCCGTTCCTGCTGGACATCGTGCAGGACGATGAGGACAGCGACTGGCTCAAGGACCGGCAGACCGGCCAGGCCAACGAGGTGGTCCGCAGCCTGGTCTGGGAGGAAATCCGCGCCATGGACAATGTCCCGGATTTCTGGGACGAGGAGATGCTGCAGTACGACTTCTTCCCGGAGGAGGATTTCTACTACGACGGGGAGAACGATTGCCTGGTCTTCTTCTTCCAGCCCTACATGAACGCGGAGGGTGCCGACCCGGCCAGCTTCTGGCAGTTCCCGATCCCGATCGACGACATCCTGGATGAGATGTGAGCCCCGCGCCTGCGAATCCACCGAAAAAACAGCCCGATCCCCGTCCGCCGCTTGACACCTGCGCCGGACGGGTTATAATATGTTGTAAACTTATGAAACGGAGGCGCACCTCATGCTGCCCATCAGCGTCACGAAAGCCACGGTCCTCAAGGACAAGCCCCAGGACGAGAGCAAGCTCGGCTTCGGCAAAATATTCACCGATCACATGTTCCTGATGGATTATGAGGAGGGCAGAGGCTGGCACGACGCCCGCATCGTCCCCTACGGTAATTTCAGCTTTGACCCCGCCACCACGGTCTTCCATTACGGCCAGGCCATCTTTGAGGGCACCAAGTGCTACCGGCGCGCCGACGGCGGCCTGCAGCTCTTCCGTCCCCAGGAGAACTTTGCCCGGATGTCCCGCAGCGCCAAACGCATGGCCATGCCGGAGCTGGACGAGGAGACCGCGCTGGAGGGCCTGAAGCAGCTCATCGCGATCGAGCAGGACTGGGTCCCCCATCAGCCCGGCACCAGCCTGTACATCCGCCCGACCATGATCGCCACGGATGTCATGCTCGGCGTGCACGCCGCGAAGCATTACCTGTTCTACATCATTCTCGATCCCGTGGGCTCTTATTACAAGAACGGCCTGGCGCCGGTGGGCATCTATGTCGAGGACGAGTATGTCCGCGCCGTGCGGGGCGGCACCGGCTTTACCAAGTGCGCCGGCAACTACGCCGCCTCCATCCTGGCCGGCGCCATCGCCGAGGAGAAGGGCTATTCCCAGGTCCTCTGGCTCGACGGCGTGGAGCAGAAGTACGTCGAGGAAGTCGGCGCGATGAACATGATGTTCGTCTACGGCGGCAACCGGATCGTGACCCCGGCGCTCAACGGCTCCATCCTCCCCGGCATCACGCGGCAGAGCGTGATCACCCTCGCCCGCCAGCTGGGCTATGAGGTGGAGGAGACCCGCCTGGCCATCGCCGACATCTTCGCCGACGCCAAGGCCGGCAAGCTGACGGAAGCCTTCGGCACCGGCACGGCCGCCGTGATCTCTCCGGTGGGCGAGCTGTGCATGAAGGACGAAAAGCTCACCATCGGCGACGGCAAGATCGGCCCCGTGGCCCAGAAACTCTACGACACCCTGACCGGCATCCAGTACGGCCGCCTTCCGGACGAGAACAACTGGATCATGCGGCTGAGCTGAGCCGCCCATTTGGAGGTTTCATGCAGCGGGAAACGCACACCCAGACCCTGGCCTGGGCAGACAAGACCATGAGCGTCATGCAGCAGCAGCAGCTGGAGGCCTGCGAGAAGCGGCTTGGCCAGCTGCCGGCCTTTGGGCTGTTCAACGGCTGTGACGACGCCAACGCGGAGGAGCTCTGGCGCATCTCGGTGGACTGCCAGGAGCATTCCCGCCCGGATTGCCTGCACAGCGCGGCGTCCCTTTCTGAGGCGGTGCTCCGCCGTCTTCCGGCTGAGGCGGCGTTTTTGTCCATGCCGGAATATGCCCTGGCAACGGACCTGGCCGCCTCGGATGAGCCGCTGGCGCTGGACGACTGGAGCGACACCGCACCCGCGGAGGTGCTGGTGCGGCGGCTGTGGTGCGTGGTCCGCCGGGACGAGACCGGCTGGCCCAGCCTGTCCATGCCCGCGCAGATCCGCACCGCCCTCGGCGCCGTACTGCGCTCCGCCGCCCACCAGCAGGTCCGCTCCTGCGTGGTCCGCTTCCTGGTCACGTCCTTCTGTGTGCTGAATATTTACGGCATGGTGTACGCGGAGGACGCCCTGGCTTATCTGCGCAAGGTCTGCCCCCTGTACATGATTCCCGACGGCGAGGCCATGGCCCAGCGCCTGCTTCACACTGCCTACGACTATATCTATACGCCCAGGGGCGAGATGGTACTGCTGCACCCGGGCTTCGCGGATCCCGACCGGCATCTGAAGAGCCTGACCCACATGGATTTCAGCAATCACGAGATCACCGATCCGGAGGCGGATGTGCCGCAGTTCATGCTCTCCGACGCGGAGCGCTCCGCGGCCATGCGCCTGTGCGGGCTGGTCGAGCCCTGCCTGCGCCCGGAGTGCCCGGCCCCCATGGCCGTGGAGGATCTGCGCGTGCTGGCCAAGCAGGCCGTCGGCTTCGACACCCTGGCCGAGGTGCTGGGAACCATGCTGGCCGTCCGCCCCACACGCGACATGCTGGAGGCGCTGCGCGATCTGCAGACCTGCACTCCCGGCTTTGCGTGCGTCCAAAAGAGGACGGTGCACTGAGATGGCCTCCGTCCGTTTTGAGATCGCGCCTGCCGCCCACCGCACACGCATCGACGCGCTGGTGAAGCAGCATCTGCCCGCCCTGACCCCGCAGGAACTCCGCGGGGTTTTTGCGCACCGGGACGTGAAGGTGGACGGCGTCCGTGTGAAGCCAGACTTTCGCGTGACGGCCGGACAGACCGTCCAGGTCTATTATCCCGAACCACAGCGCGAACCCCTGGACATCGTCTACCGGGACGCGGACGTGCTGCTGATCAACAAGCGGGCCGGCATCTCCGTGGAGGACGACGGCCGCGGCCTGCCCAGCGTGGAATCCCTGGCGGCGGAGCTGGTCCGCAGGACCGATCCGGACGCGCCCGCGCCCGTGCCCTGCCACCGGCTGGACAACCGGACCTGCGGGCTTGTGCTCTTCGCCCTGAATCCGCGCGCCGCAGCGGTCCTGCGCCAGGCCTTCCGGGAGCGCACCCTGGACAAGCGCTATATCTGCCTGGTCAAAGGCCAGCCCAAGCCGCCGGACGCCGTCTGCCAGGCCTGGCTGACAAAGGACGCCGACGCGGGCCGCGTCACCGTCACAGACCGCGAGCTGCCCGGCAGCCGCCGGATCGTCACCGGCTATGAGACGCTGGAGGCGGGGCCCGTCAGCCGGCTGCGGGTCCACCTGATCACCGGCAGGACGCATCAGATCCGGGCCCACATGGCCGCCCTGGGTCATCCCCTGCTCGGAGACGACGTGTACGGCGACCGCGCCTTCAACCGCGCCATGCACGCCCAGGGCAAGCTGATGCTCTGCGCCAGCGCCCTGACGGTGGAGACCGGCGGCGCTTTCCCGGCCCTGGATGGCCGCAAATTTGAAATCCCCTGTCCGTTCTGAGGTGATCGAACATGCGTCCGAGTGTCCAGACCGAAAAGCCCACCTTCCCGCAGCGCCTGAAGGCCTTTTTCCGCGCGAAGTTTATCGCGGCTTTTCAGGCAGTCTGCCGCTTCCTGATCGTCATCATGTACCGGCCGCAGATCCGCTATACCGGGCCGGACACCAGGCGCGCCGTCATGGCGGATCCCTGCGTCCTGATCTGCAACCACATCTCCCCCATGGACGCCTCTGTGATCCACACCGCACTGCGCCGCAAACGGGTGATCTGCCTGGTGGCCCGGGACCTCTATGAGCGCCAGGGCGCGCATCTGCTCTGGCGCCTGCTGCCCATGCACCCCATCGAGCGACACCGCGCCTCTGTCACCTGGATCCACGACTGCAAGCGTTTTCTCGCCGAGGGCCGCTCCGTGCTGATTTTCCCGGAGGGCCACCGCACCGAAGACGGCGCGATCCAGCGCTTCAAGCCCGGCTTCGCCATGCTGGCGGCCAGCGCGAAGGTGAACGTGGTGCCCATCTGTCACAACGGTCAGTACAACATCGTCTTCGGCAAGCGCTTCCGCATGGTCGTGGGCGACCCGATCCGCATCACCCCGGCCCCAGCCGGACTCCGGGACACGCTGCTGATGGACGAATGCGAGGAGGCCTACCGCGTGGTCAAGCAGCTGGAGCTGGCCCTGCAAGGCAATGCGCAGGAGGTGACGGCATGAAATACCATCTGGACACCATCCCCGTCTGGGACGCGATGAAGCTCGAGGGTGAGTGTTTCCTCTGCGCGCTGGAGCGCAAGACGGAGCTGCAGGAGGCGGACCGCTTTCTGGGCGCGTCCGTCATGGAGCCCGACGTCCGGATCAGGGTAAACCGGCAGGGCTTCTGCCGCGCGCATCACCGGATGCTCTACGGCATGAGCAACCGCCTCGGCCACGCGCTGATGCTGGAGTCCCACACCGCCGAAACCCGGGAAGCCCTCCGCTCAGCCTTGGCAGACATGAAAAAAGCCGCCCGTCAGGCAGCTTCCTCTCCCCTCGGAAAACTGAGCCGCTCCGGCGCGCAGGCCGTCCAGGCGCTGCGCGAAGGCGCCGACCGCCTGTCCGACATGGCGCAGGGCTGCATCCTCTGCGGCGCGATCCGCGA
>CAMKAE010000028.1 GCA_946410395.1 uncultured Clostridia bacterium | reverse complement strand
TTCGAGGTCTTCAAGTTCCTGGGCGTGAAGGACATCGGCTGGAACCAGCCCAAGTCCCTGCCCTATCCCACCGAGAATCCCTGGGCCTGAGACGCCCACGTGAAAGTCGCCCCTCCGGGGGCGATTTTCTGTGCGCCGGATACGTGAAAAATTGACAAAGCCGGTGAAGTATGTTAGCATGAAAACGATATACCGCGCCTCGTGACGGAGCCGGAGATCCGCGTTTTCAGACGGCCGGGAAACAGAAAAAAACCGGAGAAATCCCCCTAGGCGGGGTTCTCCGGCTCCGCAGGCATGAATCACTTGCGGGGAGACCGCTTGCGGAAAATGTCCGCGGCCGCGTTCAGCATCAGCTGATCGTCGTCCAGCTCGACACCGTCCCGGATGGCGGGCCAGCGCGCCTCCGTCTCGTCCAGTACGGCCTGCAGGCTGCTGTTTTGCGCGAAGCGCTGATAGTCAAACAGCCGGGCCAGGGTGCTCTCACTCATGGCAAGCCCTCCTTTCTGCCCTCATGGGCATATCGTTTCACCTGTTGATACGATCCTCTGCGCGGAAAGTACAGGGCGGCCGGCGATCTTTTTTTCAGAAAGCGGGAAACAATGAACAGACAGGCAAAACAGACCGGCAAGGATTCCTTCTACGGCAGGCTCGCCCGGATGGTCCTGCCCATGGCCGCCCAGAACCTGATGACGGCCCTGGTCAGTGCGGCGGACACCATCATGAGCGGCCGCCTGGGCCAGGCGGAGCTCTCCGCGATTTCCCTGGCCACCCGGATCAATTTCTTCCAGTCCTTTCTGGTCTTCGGCGTCACCGCGGGCATATCCGCCATGGCGGCCCAGTACTGGGGCAAAAAGGATACTGACACCGTGGAGCGCATCCAGGCTATCGCCCTGCGCTATACGCTGCCCCTCAGCCTGCTGTTCTTCACGGTGTGCCTTTTCCTGCCGGGCCCGGTGATGCGCCTGTTCACCGACGATGAAGCGCTGGTGGGCCTGGGCAGCGGGTACCTGCGCTATGCCAGCCTGTCCTATCTGTTCCTGGGCTTCTCGCAGGTCGTGCTGACGGTGATGAAAAACAGCGGCCGCGTCAGCCGGAGCTCCGTCTACGGCACGCTGACGGTGGTGCTGAACATTGCGCTCAACGCGCTGATGATCTTCGGCCTGCTGGGCTTCCCAAAGATGGGCATTAGGGGCGCGGCGCTGGCCACCTCGATCTCGCGCGGCGTGGAGGCCCTTCTGTGCCTGCTGGAAAACGCCCGCCAGAAGACGGTCCTGCTCAGGCCGCGGCTGCTGCTGGAACGGATGCCGAAGCTGGAGAAGGATTTCTGGCATTACTCCTGGCCGCTGATCGCCAACTGCGCGGCCTGGGGCGGCGGCATGACCGTGTATTCGGTGGTCATCGGCCACCTGGGGAGCGACATGGTGGCGGCGCACTCGGTCGCCAACATCGTCAAGGACTGCTGCGACTGCGTGGGCGGCGGCGTGGGCATCGGCGGCGGCATTCTGCTGGGCAACGAGCTGGGCCGCGACGAGTTTGCCCGGGCCCGGCGGGACGGCCGCCGGCTGGTCGTCCTGTCCCTGATCGTCGGCGTGGCCGCGGGCCTGGTGCTGCTGGCCGTCTCGCCGCTGGTGATCCTGCTGGCCCGGGCGCTGATGAGCGACATGACGGAGGCGGCGCAGGGCTATCTGCGCGCCATGCTCTGGATGTGCTCCTACTATATGATCGGCCGGACGCTGAACACCATGCTGATCAACGGCATCTTTTCCGCCGGCGGGGACACGGAGTTCGGTTTCTGGTGCGACCTGGCCAACCTGTGGGGGCTGATCATCCCCGCGGCCGTGCTGGCGGCCTTCGTCTTCGGGGCGCCGCCGCTGCTGGTGTACTTCATCCTCTACCTGGACGAGTTCACCAAGATCCCCGTGGAGATCCACAACTACAGGAAATACAACTGGCTCCGCAACATCACCCGGGAGAGCGCCGCAGGAGGTGAGAGCGCGCAATGACGACACATCAGGCACAACCCCAGGAAAACATCATGGGCACCCAGAAGGTCAGCCGGCTGGTCCTGCTGACCGGCCTGCCCCTGATGCTCTCCCTGCTGATCAATTCCCTCTACAACACCGTCGACAGGATCTTTGTGGCCAAGCTGGGCGAGGAGGCCATGGCGGCCCTGACCCTGGCGGGGCCGGTGCAGCTGATCGCGTCGTCCCTGGGCCTGGGCAACGCGGTGGGCCTTAACGCCGTGATCTCCCGGGCGCTGGGAGAGAAACGCCCGGACCGGGTCCGCAAGGCGGCCGATGCGGCGATCTTCCTGGCCGTCTGCGCCTGGCTGCTGATCTGCGCCGTGTGCTTCTTCGGCGCCGAGTGGTATTTCTCCGGCCAGGTGGCGGGCATCGCGGACGAGGCGAAGCGCAAACTGATCCACGACTATGGCATGGACTACCTGACCGTGTGCCTGTACTTCTCCCTGGGCCAGATGATGCAGTGGGTGTTCGACCGCTTCGTCATCGCCAGCGGCAAGTCCCGGCTCTTCCTGTTCACGCTGTCGGCGGCCTCGGTGACCAACCTGATCCTGGACCCGGTCTTCATCTGGGTGCTGGAGATGGGCACCCGAGGCGCGGCGATCGCCACGGTGATCGGCCAGTTCGTGGGCGCAGTGGCGGGCATCCTGATCAACCGCCGCTGGAACCGGGAGATCCCCTTCGGCTTTAGCTTGAAGCCCGACGGGCGAAGCCTCCGGGAGATCCTGAAGGTCGGCCTGCCCTCCACGCTGGTGCAGTGCCTCACCTCCTTTGTCAGCATGGCGATGAACGGCATCCTCATGGCGTTCAACGCCACGGTGGTGGCGGTGTACGGCGTGGCCACCAGCCTGGGCGGCCTGACCACCGTCGGGGTCCACGGCATCGACAACGGCCTGATTCCCATCGTGGCGTACAACTACGGCGCCCGGAAGAAAGAACGGATCTACGGGGCCCTGGACAGTGCCATGACGTACTCGGTGCTCTTCTTCGTGCCCTTCCTGCTGGTGCTGCTGGCGTGGCCGCAGGGTGTGCTGCGGCTCTTCAGCCAGGAGGGCGCGGGCATGCGCATCGGCGTGTCCGCGCTGCGGGTGCTGTCCGTGGCCTGGCTCACGTCGATCCCGAGCCTGGTGATCGCCGCGGCGCTGCAGGGCCTGTCCCAGGGCACCCGGAGCATGACGCTGACCATGCTGCGCCAGGCCATCCTGCCCCTGGCCCTGGCCTGGGCCCTGAGCCGGACGGGACGGCTCACGCTGGTCTGGGCGGCCTTCGTCCTGGCGGAGCTCATCAGCCTGCCCTATGCCCTGTGGCTGTGGAAGCGCAGCAGCGGTCGGGTCCTGGACTTTGCAGAAACACAGAAACCATAAAGAGACGGGAGGAAAAGCCATGTTCAGGCACATCGGAAAGAAAGTCAAGGTACTGGCCATCATCTTCTTCGTGCTGCTGCTGGTTGCCGAAACGGGAGGGATGATTACCCTCTTAAACGTCCGGTATTATTCCATGGATGAAAGTCTGGCCATTGCGCTGCTGTTCCTGGTGGTCCTGCCGGCTGTGTTTGTGCTCTGCTGGATGCTCGCCTGGCCGCTGTACGCCCTGGGACAGGCGGCGGACAAGGCGGAGGAGAACGAGAACCGGCTGCTGGAGATGCAGCGCGAGCTGAGCGCGGTCCGTAAGATCCTCCAGGATATGGAGAAGAGCGGGGCCGCAAGACCCGCGGTCTCCGGCAAAGCCCCCGCCGTGCGGAGCGGGGAACTCCCGCCCCGGCGCGAAACGGAACCGTCCCGCCGTCCGGTGACCCCCGAAAGGCCCGATCCCGCGGATGCGGAGACCTGGACCTGCCGGAACTGCAAGACCGTCAATCTGAAGGCCCGGCTCGTCTGCCGGCGCTGCGGCGTCTCCCGGGATGGCGACCTGGCGCCGGAAAAGCCGGCCGCCCCCTCCGTGGAACCGCCCAAGGCTGAGGAGGCGCCGAAGGAAGCGCCCCCGGCCCCGCTGCGCCCGGAGGAGCCGCCCGTGCCCCGCGGCGTGAACCTTCACAAGACGCCGGCGGACATGTGGAACTGCCCCAACTGCATGATGGACAACAAGGCGGACGCGAAAAACTGCCGCTACTGCGGTTTCCTCCGGCCCGAAGTCTGACCGGAGCCCACGCGAAAAGCCCTTCCGGCCGGAAGGGCTTTTCACGTGGAAGGATATGCGAACCGCGAGGGAGCAATGCGGATCAGGAAGCGGATTGTCCCGCTTGTCCCTTGTACTCAAAGCAGAGCATGGTCAGGTCGTCAAACTGCTCGGCTTCGCCCACAAAGTCGTCCACGGCGGCGCGGACGGTGTCCAGCGTGCCCTTCGGGTCGGTGTCGGCCGTCCGGTTGAGCGCGGCCAGGATCCGGTCCGGGCCGAAGGCGTTCTCGTTCGCGTCGGTGGCCTCGGCCACACCGTCGGTGTAGAGGAAGAGCCTGTCGCCGGGCTCCAGCTGAAGGGTGTACTCCTTGTAGCGGACATTCCCCATGCCGCCGATGACGAAGCCGTGGGGATCGCGGAACAGGCTGTAGACGCTGCCGTGAGACACAAAGGGATACTCATGGCCGGCGCTGGCGGCGGTCACCTTGCCGGTGGAGATCTCCAGGATCCCCAGCCACACGGTGACAAACATCTCCATCTTGTTGTTGGCGCAGATGGCGTCGTTGGTGCGGGCGAGGATCTCCGCCGCGGAGCGCGACTGCTTCGCGTTGCTCTGCAGGATGATCTTGGAGGCCATCATGAACAGGGCCGCGGGGACGCCCTTGCCGCTGACGTCCGCCATCACGATGCACAGGTGGTCGTCGTCGATGAGGAAATAGTCGTAGAAGTCGCCGCCGACCTCCCGGGCCGGGTCCATGCGGGCATAGATGTCAAACTCCTTGCGCTCGGGGAAGGCGGGGAAGATGTTGGGCAGCATGCTCTCCTGGATCTGGTTGGCCATGTGGAGCTCGGTGCCGATGCGCTCTTTCTCGGCGGTGACGCGCTGCACCTCGTCGACATAATCCATCGTTTTCTGCGAGATGTCGGCAAAGGAGGTGGCCAGCACCTCGATCTCGTCGCCGGTGCGGAAGCTTTTCTCCATCCGGAAGACCGGGTTCTGGGGATTGATCTCCGAGATCCGCCGGGTGATGGTATTCAGGGGCTTGACGATGCGCTTGCCCAGCAGGATGGCGCCGGCCAGGGCCAGGATGAGCACCGCAGCCAGCAGGATGATGCCGGTCGTGCGTGCGTGGCCGGTTTTTTCGTTGTAGGTGCCGATGGCTTCCCGCTGGATCTGGTCATAGCTTTCCACCAGGGTCGCGGCCGGGATCTCCACGGTTTCTCGCGGATAGGCCGCCAGCAGCAGCCAGCCCGCCGTGTCGATGCGGGCGGCGGCCATGTAGAAGGGCACGCCGGAGATGTTCACCAGGTCCACGTGGGTCTTCAGCTCCGCATCCTCCAGGGCGGCCCTGGTCAGGGCGGTGAAGGCCTCGTTGTCCGAGTCGTACACGTTCACCTGCCGCTCGACGCTGTAGGCCTGGATAATGTCCTCGCTGGGGGAGTAGATCACGTGGCCATCCTGGTCCACCACGATGCGGTAGCCGCGGTCGTCCAGATGATCGGTGAGCACCTCCTGAAAGGTGTCGCGGAAGATGTCGGCGGCCACCACGGCCATGAGCTCCCCGCCCGCATCATAGACGGGCATCGCACACTCCACGCAGAAGGCGTGGGTGTTGGCGTCGTCCGGGTTCACATGGAAGACCGTCTCCCCGGCCTGCACCGCGTGCTGATACCAGCCCCGGGTCCGGCAGTCGTAGCCGGAGCGGTTGCCCGCGGCGTCGAACCAGTTGCCGGCCGTCTTGTTGACCATCAGGCACACGCCGCTGGGCAGGCCCACATAGATGTTGTCCGCCCCGAAGGCGTCACAGATGGAGCGCATGACATCGCCCATCTCCGGCAGCTCCTCCGCGGGCGGGGGCTCCACGCCCTCCGGCGTGAGCATGTAGGCCGTGAGCGATCCGTCATCGGCGGGGGTCGGATAGTGCCAGCGGCCGGGAGCGGCCTCGGGGTCCTGCAGCACGTCCCGGAAATACCCGGCGAGCATGGTGATCCGGGCCTTGGCCCCGATGAAGATCTCGTCGGTGATCCGGGCCTCCCGGGCTGTCAGCTGTTCCATGCTGGTCCGGGCCACCGTGTCCATGATCGCCGTGGTCTGCTCCGCCGTGTCCCGCTTCTGCTGCTCGCCGGCGCTCGTGGTCAGATCGGTGAGCATGTGGGTCTGCCAGATGTTCACCGCGGCAAAGGCGGCGACCATCAGGAGCACCGTGATCAGAATCAGGTTGACCACTTTGGTCTCGATGCCGCCGATCACCAGGTTTTTGAATTTCTTCATCCGTGGATTCCCTCCTCCGGCACAGGAGCCGGCGCTTCCGGCAGAGCGGCTGCCCGCCCGTTGATTCAAGAGTACCCCTTTTTGCCGCGAAAATCAAGAGCCCGGCGGTCGCTTCAGTCTGCTATCAGGTCGTATTTCTCAACGTCCATCTCCGCCTCGCCCTCCGCCGTGAAGCGGATGGCGTCCGCAAGCGGATCGGTGTAAAACATGGCGGTGGCGGCCTGCTCGCCGTCGTTGACGAACAGCTCCAGGGAATGGCGGTCGAGGATCAGCCGCAGCCGGATCTCCCCGCGGCTGGGCCGCACCGGGAAATCTCGGACGCTGACAATGTCGTGCGGGAAGCCGCTGCGGGTCCGGTCGATCCGGACCGTACCGGTTTCGGGCTTGTAGCGGATGCTGACGCAGCGCTCGGCGTCGGCGGCCACATCAATCCGGAAGCTGCGGTAGCGCGCGGCCCGGGGTGCCGGGCGGACGCTGACCGTCATATCCAGCACGCGGCCTTGTACGCCGTCCAGGGAAGCGGTCCCGCTCAGGCGCACATTCCGGTGCAGGACCTGCGTTCCTCTGAAGCGCTCCAGCTCGCGGACCGGGTTCTGGATCAGGCGGCCGTCACGGACGGAGAGCTCGCGGGGGAGGGTCATCTCGCCGAAATACCGGCAGCCCGCGGGCTGAGCGCCGACGGTCTCCCAGTTCTGCATCCAGGCGATCATCACCCGCCGCCCGTCGGGGGTTTCCAGCGTCTGAGGCGCATAGAAGTCGAGACCGTAATCCACAGCCTGAACGGCCTCGCGGGACAGGTGACAGTCCCCGGGACCAAAGGTGCCGATGACGCAGGCCGTGCAGTTGCCCGCGTGGAATTCGAGGCCGACGGGCGTCATCTCCTGCGGGTTGACCAGCAGGACGTCCTTCCCGTCGAGGCGGAAGAAGTCCGGACACTCCCACATCCGCCCGAGCCGGCCGCCGCTGGCTGCCGGCATGCCGGCATACCGCCAGCGGAGGCCGTCCTCGCTTTCGTACATCAGCACCGCGCCGCTGCCGTCGGCCTGCCGGTTGGCCACCGCCATCCGGTACCGCCCGCCATCAAGCCAGACCTTTGGGTCCCGGAAGTCCTGCGCACTGCCGCCCGGGGGCAGACCGGCGGCGTCGATCACGGGATTGCATGCCGCCTTCTCATAGTCGACGCCGTCCCCGACGGCCGCGCACTGGGTCTGCCGGCCTTGGCAGACGCCGGTATAGACCAGCAGCTGCCGGCCGTCCGGCAGCTCGGCGGCGCTGCCGGAGAAGCAGCCGTCCCGGTCGTAGGGCATGTCCGGGGCCAGCGCCGCGGGAAGCCGTTCCCAGCGGATGAAGTCCCGGGTCTTCACGTGGCCCCAGTGCATCAGGTCCCAGTGGGTGGCATAGGGATTGTATTGATAGAACAGGTGGTATTCACCCTTGTAGACGGAAAAGCCGTTGGGGTCGTTCATCCAGCCGACGGCGGGCGTCATGTGGAAAGCCGGCCGCTCCTGCGGCGCGATGAGGGGCGCGCAGCTGCGCTCGTAATCCCGGGCTTTCCGCAGCAGTTCACTGGTCAAGGCAGGTTCCTCCGCATCTCATACTCCGAGCCAATCGCCGTTTTGCAGGCGGGTGATTTCAAAGAAGGACTATAGTGAACGGCGCGGCATCTGTCAAGCACTTTTCCGGAGGCGGCTTTTTGCGGCATGACGCCGGGTTTTTTACAAAACAGTACTTGACGATTCCCGGCCGGATGAATATGATGGAAGTTAAAGGAGGCGTTGGATGGAAATTCAGCAGGAAAATAAAAAAAGACTGACCCTTCCGCCCGGCGCTTCGTATCAATGGGTGCAACACCGAGAAACAAACCTCAACGGTGTTTCACGATAAAGATCCGCAGAAACGAAAGGAGCAAAAACCATGAAGAAACTGTTTGGCATCCTGCTGGCCGTGATGCTGGCTGTCACCGCGATGAGCTGTGCCTTCGCCGAGAGCGAGACTGTTCCCCAGACCGAGGCCGGCAAAAAGTTTGACACCAACTGGGCGGCGCCCGGCTATAACATGCAGGTTTTCTACGAAGAAGAGGGCTACCGCGTCAGGATCGACGAGCCGGACGTGATGAACGATAGTGGCACGGAGTGGGAGTACAGCTGCTTCTACAACGCCGAGAAGGACGCCCTGGAGTCTGTGTCCTCCAGCAAGCGCACCTACACTTATGACGCGGACCGCACGCAGGTCAGCGGCCTGCCCGAATACGACGACGTGGACGAAGAGGGTCAGGTGACGGTGTTCGCTATCGGCGCGGACGGCAAGCTGACCTGGCAGGATGCCCGCGGCAATGCCGGCGAAGGCCTGGTGTTCGAGAACATCGGCCGCTTCGAGGGCGTGTATCGCAACGAGGCCGAGGAAGTCGAAGTCAAGATCGTCTGGCTGGGCCTGAGCGAGGACGAGATGTGGTATGACGTGTTCATCAAGCGCGGCAACGACGAGAGCTATGTGGACTTCGGCATGCGCGGCTTCTACAACCCGGAGACCGGCAAGCTGGAAGCCATGGGCACGGCCATGACCTTTACCAAGAACGCCGAGGGCGCCTATGACGTCACGGAAGACACCGAGAGCTACGACGCGTTCTTCTCCTTCAACGAGAACAACAACCTGGTCTACGAGACCGCCAACGGCATCGAACTCGAGTACGACGTGACGGCGGACGTCCACAGCAACTGACAGGGGACGGATCCCCGCGAAAAAGACGGCCCGCACCGGCAACGGTGCGGGTCGTCTTTTGTGAGCGGCGGTTCATACTATGCTTTGATAAGAATGCAAAACAATTAAATGGATGCATGTGCCACCATTGAAACCTCACCCCCGGCCCCTCTCCTTTCAGGAGAGGGGAGAGATGCGCCGTCGTTAAGCCTTTCCTTCTCCTGAAAGGAGAAGGGGGACCGCCGCAGCGGTGGATGAGGTTTCACTTAGCAGGCTTATCTGAGAATAGTTTCACGGGAGGACCTCGGTCAGCGGGGCGTCCCGCAGGTTTTTCCGGGTCCGCTCCAGGGCCTTGCCGAAGGCGCTGCGCTGGTCCTGCGTCATGCCGTCGGGCGCGTCCCGGACGGTGGAGACCACCCGGTAGGCATTCTTGCCGTTGAAATCATAGCGCCAGACGAAGGTGGGGGTGTAGGCGGCCCGGTCGATGTGGACGCCGCCGGTTCTGTCGATCCGGATCGTCAGGTGCAGCAGCATGCCCGCCACCGCGCCGTCGGTGCGGCTCTCGCTGAGCAGGCAGCCCAGGCACCAGGCGCACAGGGTCTGATGGGGCGTCCCGTCCGGCAGGGTGCCGGTGAGCCATTCGGCGGTCTGCAC
Source organism: uncultured Clostridia bacterium (assembly GCA_946410395.1). Taxonomy (GTDB): domain Bacteria; phylum Bacillota; class Clostridia; order Christensenellales; family Aristaeellaceae; genus RUG11272. The sequence continues at coordinate 4,236 of CAMKAE010000028.1, read as the reverse complement.
CCGGCGCGCGCCGTAGCCGATGATCACGTCCGCGCCGGCGTCGGCAAGCTGCGCGGCCACCTTGCGCTGGGCTTTGGTGGGGGTTGCGTTGCCCTCGCTGCCCCAGTGGACGCTGACGATCACCGCCTCCGCGCCGGCGGCCCGGGCCGCTGCGATGGCGGCCGGCGCCTGATCCGTCGTCGGATAGAGGGTGAGACGCCCGTCTTTTTTGATCTTGCTGGCGCTGGTCTTGGAGGGGCTTGCGGTGAAGTGCATCAGGGCGACCCGGACCCCGTTCACCGTCCGGATCTGGGCGGCGGGCGCGGCCGCGCCTTCGCTGTCGAAAGCGCCGATGGGCTGCAGGCCGGCGGCGCGGGCCTGGTTCAGCGTGGAGGCCATGCCGTCGGTACCCTGCTCCCATGCGCGCTTGAAGCCCAGGGCCACGGTGTCAAAGCCGCCCTTTTGCAGCATGCGCATCACGGGCGCCGGGGCCAGGAGGTCCGAGTAGCTCTTCGTGCCGTCGACCACCAGGTTTTCCAGACTCACCAGGGTGATGTCGGCCTGCACGTCCTGCCGGAGCAGGGAGAAGACCTCGTCGAAGTCATAGGTCCTGCTGTCGGCGTAATAGCCGCCGTTGCGGACGGCCTTCTCCACGGCCACGGTGCCGCCGGCGGTGAGGGTGAAGCGCCGGTCCGAGGGCTGAGCCGGAGCGGGGGCCGCGGTGGGAGCCGGCGTGGGCTGGGCGGCCGCGCGCGCGGTCGGCGGGGCCTGGGCCGCGGCGGGGACATCCTCCCCATGCGCAAAAGTCCCCGGGCTGCCGGAGAAATGCAAAAGCACCGGGAGCATCCCGGTGAGCACCAGACCGGCCAGCACCAGGGCGATGACGGTGCCTGCCGTAACGCCGCGCCGCATGGCCGCCTTACCGCACCACCAGGGTCAGGACCATGGTGCCGACCAGCGCGACGGTCAGCACGATGCACAGGGCGCGCACGAGGAGCTTGTTGCGCTCCTCGCGCTTTTTGCTGCTCTTGGTCATGTTATGTTTCCTCCTGTTTCGCCGCTTCGGGCGGCTGGATCCGGCTGACACACACCCGGGTGACCCGGCGGCGGTCCATGCCGGTGACGGTGCAGTGCAGGCCTGCCTCGTCAAAGGACAGGCCCACGTTGGGAATGCGGCCCAGAACCTCGGAAGCCCAGCCTCCGACGGTGTCCGCCTCGTAGGTATCTTCGATGCCCAGCCGCTCCAGCATCTCCGTGAGCTGCATGCGGCCGTCCACCTGCCAGGTGTTTTCGTCCACGGCGGCCATTTCCTCGCTGACGTCGTCGTGCTCGTCCCAGATCTCGCCCACAAGCTCCTCCAGGGCGTCCTCCAGCGTCACGATGCCAGCCATGCCGCCGAACTCGTCCAGCACGATGATCAGATGAGTCCGCGTGGACTGGCACAGCTTCAGCAGCTTGGAGATCTTGAGGGACTCATGGGTGTAGACCGGCGCGGCCATGATGTGGCGGATCTCCCGCTCCCCGTTGTGCAGGGCGCTGTAGAAGTCTTTTTCGTTCAGCACGCCCACGATGTGGTCCATGTCCTCGCGGTAGACCGGGATCCGGGAGTAGCCGCTCTCGCGGAACGCGTCGGCGGCCTGCGCCATCGTGGCCTCCTCCGGCAGGGCGGTGACGTCCACTCGGGGGGTCATGATGTCCCGCACGTCCTGGTCCACAAACTCGATCGCGCTGCGGATCAGCTCCCGCTCATGCGCGTCCAGGTCGCCCTCCTTCTGGGCCTCGTCCACCATGGTGATGATCTCGGCCTCGATGTCGGGCTCCTCGGCTTTGGCGGGCGTCAGGCGCAGGATCAGCCGCTGCCAGAGGGTGAACAGTTTGCTCAGGGGTGCGAGGAGCTTCATCAGCACGTTGAGCGCCGGGGCCAGGGCCATGGCGGTGTCCTCCGGGGTGCGCCGGGCCAGCGTCTTGGGCGTCACCTCGCCCAGGGTCAGAATCAGCAGCGTCATCACCACGGTGGACAGCGTAGCGCCGTAGTCTCCCACCCACATGGTGAAGAGCACGGTGGCGATGGCGGTGCCGGCGATGTTCACGATGTTGTTGCCCACCAGGATGGTGGAGAGCAGCCGGTCGCTGTCCTCCGCCAGCTTCAGGGCCAGGCCGGCGCTGCGCTTTCCGTCCTGCTGCCGGGTCTTCAGCCGAACCCGGCTAGCGGCCATGAAGGCTGTCTCGGCGGCGGAAAAGAACGCGGAAAACCCGACGCACAGCGCCAGGATCAGCAGAAACAGCCAGGCGGTAGAACTCATGGGGAAGATGTCTTTCCTTTCTCCGGAGATACCGATTCATCGTACGAAGTACGGTTTAATACTATTCTTTGATAAGAATGCAAACTGATTGAATGGATGCATGTGCCACCATTGAAACCTCACCCCCTTCCCCTCTCCTTTCAGGAGAGGGGAGAGATGCGCCGTCGCTAAGCCTTTCCTTCTCCTGAAAGGAGAAGGGGGACCGCCGCAGCGGTGGATGAGGTTTCACTTAGCAGGCTTATCTGAGAATAGTATAACACCATGAATGAAAACCCTTCGCATTACCACAATAAGCGGGTTCAAATGGGATTATAGCACGATCCGGCCGGGATTGCAATCAGCGCAGGTAGCGGTGGGTAACCTGGGGATCGCGGCTGCGGCGGGGCTTGCGGCGCCCGAAGGCCCAGCGGACGATGGCGTAGAGGATGAGCGCAGCGATGAGCAGGGGCAGCGCGACCTCGAAAAGCACGGGCAGCGACCAGCGCGGGAAGGGATTGGGGTCGGAGGCGGTCTCCTGCTCGATCTGGGCCAGGGTCTTCGGCGCGTTGCTGCGGCGGTTGACGGTGCGGGTGGCCACCAGGTCATAGGTGCCGATGGTCCCGTCCTCGAAGAGCCAGGTGATGGTGCCCATCTTCTCCCCGGCGGTGATCGGTGCGGCGAAATCCCGGGTGTAGTCGATCAGGGCGATTTCGAGGAAATTGGCCGCCATGGCCTCGACCTCGTCCTTGGTGGCGATGATCCGCTTGTTCCGGGAGATGGCGTCGGCCGGCACGCAGTTCAGCGTCACGCGGCCTAGGTTGCCGTCATCCAGGGCGTAGGTGCTGGTGGACAGGGTGATGGGCGCGCGGGCGTAAAGGTCCGCGGGGGAGACGCTGACATACTGGGAAAAGCCGTAGTCCAGCAGCTTGATCGTGTCGGCCCAGCGGGAGTTGTCGCCCGCGTACATGACCACCGAGATCAGGGTGACCCCGTCGCGCTCCGCCGCGCCCACAAAGCAGTACTGCGCCTTGGAGGTGAAGCCGGTCTTGACGCCGATGATGTCCGGATAGTAATAGCGGAACGGCTTTTCGTCGGTGCCGGGGTTGAACAGCTCGTTGGTGGTGCGCAGGGTGCTGGCCTTGCGCTTGTTGGTGGCGGGGAAGACATAGGACTGGGTGCTGACGATCTTGCGGAACTCCTCGTACTGCATCGCGGCCTGGGTGATGATGGCCAGGTCCCGGGCGGTGGTGTAGTGCGCGTCGTCGTGCAGGCCGTGGGCGTTGTGGAAGTGGGTGTTGGTGCAGCCCAGCCGCTTCGCCAGGTCGTTCATCATGTCCACGAAGTTGTCGATGGTGCCGCCGACGGCCTCGGCGATGACGTTGGCGCCGTCGTTGGCGGAGTAGATCAGGGTGGCCCAGAGCAGGTCCCGCAGGACGACCTCCTCGCCCTCCTGCAGCTTCAGGCTGGTGACGTCGGTCTCGGAGGTGGTGACGGCGATGGCCTCGGCGGAGCAGGTGACCTTCTGATCGAGCTCCTCGTCGTCCAGCAGGGTCAGGGTCAGCAGGGCGGTCATGATCTTGGTGGTGGAGGCGGGATAGCGGATGTCGTCCGGGTTCTTCTCGAAGATCACCTTGCCGCTGTCGGCCTCGATGAGGATGGCGGCCCAGGCGTAGAGCTGATCGGGGGAGAGGTTCTCGGGGTGCTCCTTGTCATAGGGCAGGGCGTCCGGGGCCAGGGTGGGCAGCACGACCTGCTCCTCGGCCCGGGCCGGGAGGGCAGCGCAAAACGCCAGCAGCAGCGCGAAGCAGGCGCACAGCCGTTTGATCCTGCCGCTCACGGTCAGCCCTCCTCTCTCTCACGGGGTGTTCGGCAAAAAATTATACCACGCCGGCGCGGGTTTGTACACCGCAATCCGGCGGGTTTTACAGGCATTGCCGCGTCACACGCGCTCAAAGGCGATGCGCGGGTCGTTGTC
>CAMKAE010000027.1 GCA_946410395.1 uncultured Clostridia bacterium | reverse complement strand
GTTTGAGAGGATTCTTTGGGGTGGATATGCCGTTTGGGCTTGGGTTGACGGCGAATACCGATGTCTTTTGTTTTCGGCAAGGCTGATCAGTTCGCTGCCACTGCAACATTCGTCTCGCACTTGGAGAGGTGCAGGCTTGCGCTTTTCGCGCAGATTTGCTATCATAGCAGCAGACTGGACATAACCGCCCGATCCGGAAAAGAGACGCAATCCGAACCTGATCAGGAACCCCGCGCGGGAAGAATGTGCGTCAGGCGCTCCGGAGCGGCGGCTGGGCGGAGACACTGCCATGCAAGACGAGCCGAGCGGAAAAAGCGGGATCATCCCGTGGTCTGCGGAAGCCAGCGGAGGGAGGAATGCGCATGAAAAGAATCGCCTGCCTGATGTTTGCCCTGATCCTGCTGTCGGTCCTGAGCGGCTGCGCCAGGGAGCCGGCGCAGGAAGTGTCCGCGTCCCCCGGTTCGGTGGTGGTGGGTTTCTCGCAGCTCGGCGCGGAGAGCTCCTGGCGGATCGCCAACACGGCCAGCATGGTGAATGCCGCGGACAGCTACGGCTTTGCCCTCATGATGGAGAACGCCAACCAGAAGCAGGAGCTGCAGATCAAATCCATCCGGTCCTTCATCGCCTCCCGGGTGGACGTGATCGTCTTCTCCCCCATCGTCGAGACCAACTGGGACAATGTGCTCCGGGAAGCCCGGCAGGCGGGGATCCCGGTGATCCTGATGGACCGGATGATCGAGACCGCCGACGACAGCCTGTACACGGCCTATGTCGGCGCTGATTTTTACGCGGAGGGCCGCAAGGCCGGGGAATATCTGATCCGCAAGGCGGACGCCCTGGGAGCGGATCACCTGAACATCGTCGAGATCAGCGGCACCATCGATTCCACGCCCATGCGGGACCGGCAGCGGGGTTTCATGGATGTCATCGGCACAGATCCCCGCTTCAACGTCATCGCGTCCATCTCGGGCGATTTTCTCCGGTCCAAGGGCGAGGAGTGCATGGCTGACCTGCTTGCGCGCTTCGGGCCGGAGGGCATCGACGTGGTCTATTCCCACAATGATTCCATGACCCTCGGCGCCCTGGACGTGATGGAGCAGGCAGGCGTCCGGCCCGGAAAAGACATCCTCGTGATCTCCGTGGACGGGGAGGCGGACGCGGTCCGGGCGCTGAAGGACGGGCGGATCAACTGCATCGTCCAGTGCACGCCGGCCCTGGGAGGCTCCGTGATGTCGCTGGTGCAGGGGCTGGTGAGCAACCGCAGCATTCCCCGGGTCTCCCACCCGGTGGAGGCGGTGTTCTCCGACTTTGACGACCTGACGGACCCGGCTTTGGAGGGCTTCTGAGCGATGCAGAGACGAAAGGTGACCAGCATCTCGGCGCAGGTCCGGCGCTCGGTCTGGTCGGTGGCGGCGCTCCTGTCCGTCCCGGTTGTGCTCGGGCTGGGCCTGGTGCTGCTCTACACCCTGCGCTACCAGGCCATGATCCAGCGGATGGACGCAGCCGCCGAGCTCAAGCCGGTGGTGGAGACCAATCTCGCGCGGGATCTGTTCAGCGTCGCGGCGGGCCGGGTCTCCTTCGCCGAGAGCGGCGTGCCGGAGGAGATCGCCCTGGTAAACGGCACGCTGGAGCGCCTGCTGGCGGAGACGAGCGGCAGCCGTCAGCTTCACCTGACCATCGCGCGGCGGACCATGGACACCGTCAGCCTCTACGCGGAGCAGATCCGCGACGGCATGGCGGCCCACCGGCCGGTGAGCGAGATCGAGGCGATCGTGGACGAGGTCTGGCAGGTCGGCGCGCTGGTGGACGACAAGATCGACGGCTTTATCGCCGAGGAGATCGCGGCGGCGGCAGCAGAGTCCAACCGGATGCGGATCACGCTGATCATCGCCGCCGCGGTGGAAGTCATCCTGCTCCTCATCGCCCTTGTGCGCACCCAGCGGGTGACGGACCGGCTGACGGGCTCCATTCGGGAAGCGCTCCACAGCCTGGAGGAGGCGGTCCGGCGCATCGCCCAGGGCCAGTTCCGGGAACGCGTCACCGGCATCGATGTGGTGGAACTTCGGGAGCTGGCAAACCAGATCAACCTCATGGCCGCCCGCCTGGAGGGGCTGATCGAGCAGATCCGGCAGAAGCAGGACCACCTGGCCAAGGCGGAGCTGCGCACCCTGCAGGCGCAGATCAACCCGCACTTTCTGTATAACACGCTGGACACCATCGTCTGGCAGGCCGAGTCGGGCAAGGCGGAGGACGTCATTCTCCTGACCCGGAGCCTGAGCGACTTTTTCCGCATCTCCCTCTCCGCGGGCGCGGACTGGATCCCGGTGGAGCAGGAGCTGCGCCACGCCTCCGCCTACCTCAGCATCCAGAAGATACGCTACCGGGACATCCTGAATTACAGGGTGGACGTCGAGGGCGACCTGTCCGACGCCTGGATCCCGAAGCTGCTGCTGCAGCCCCTGGTGGAGAACGCGCTCTACCACGGCATCAAAAGCCGGCGCGGCGGCGGCGTGATTCGGATCACGGCGCGGCGGGACGGAGAGCGGCTGCGCTTCGCCGTGGAGGACACGGGCCGGGGCATGGCTCCGGAAAAGCTGGCGGAGCTGCGGGCCTCGCTCCGGGAGGAGCCTGCCCTTCAGACCACTTATGAATCCGAGCACTCGGGATTCGGCCTGCGGAACGTGAACTTCCGCATCCGCCTGTACTATCGCCAGGACGAGGGCCTGCGGATCGACGCGGACGACGCGGGCACCACGGTGTCCTTCGACGTCCCCGTCCTGCGGAAGGAGGATTTGGAGCATGATCAAGGTGTTTCTGGTTGACGACGAGATCGCCATCCGGGAGAACCTGCGGAATTCCTTTCCCTGGGAAGCGGAGGGCTTCCAGCTGGTGGGCGAAGCGCCTGACGGCGAGATGGCGCTGCCCATGATCCGGGACCTGGAAACCGACGTCCTCCTGACGGACATCCGCATGCCCTTCATGGACGGGATCCGCCTGTGCGAGGAGGTCCAGCGGACCATGCCCTGGGTCGAGCGCATCATCCTCTCCGGCTACGACGATTTCTCCTATGCCCAGCGGGCCATCTCCCTGGGCGTCCGGGAGTATCTCCTCAAGCCGGTGACCCCCGACGAGCTCCGGCAGGCCCTAAACCGGGTCCGGCTGCAGATTGAGGAAAAGCGGCACGACCGGGAACGCCTCTCGGCCCTGACCCGCCGAGTGACCACCGGGAACCGCTTCCTTCTGGACAAGCTCTTGGCCTCCCTCTTCACGGACGAAGGCGACCTGGCGGACGACGACGCCCTGCTGGGACAGATGCGCTCCCTGGGGGTCGACCTCTCCGCCGGGTGCTACGCGGTCATCGACATCTCCTTCGACGCAGAAGGCGAAGAGCGCACAGCCTGCCGGGCGGCCCTCAACGGGCTGGCCGAGATCAGCGGCGGCCGTGTGTTTGTCTGCAGCGCGCCCCACGGCGCCAGGGCGCTGGTGCTCGGAGACAGCCACGCGGAAACGGAGGAGCGGGCCTACTCCTTCGCCGAGTCCGCCATCCACCTGCCGGAGCTGATCCCCCAGCGGCAGCTGCTCCTGACCATCGGCGAGACGGTGGACGACTTTCACGCGATCCGGCGCAGCATGAAGTCCGCGCGCCACATCCGTCACCTGCAGCGGGCCGGCGGGCAGAAGGGGCGGCGGATCGCGGGCGCCAACGAGATCCTCAACGAGCCGAAGTCCCTGTCCGAGGCAGAGCTGAGCCCGCTCTATGAGCGCCTGCAGCAGACCCCCGAGAGGGATGTGGAAGCCATCCTCACGGAGTACACCGCCACCATGGACCCCGCCCTGGCCCTGGGCTACCTGCGGGTGGCGGCCCTTCTGGCGGCGCAGCGCATGATTCACGAGGCGGGAGGCAATCCCAAGGAAGTGCTGCAGGAGCGCGAGATCACCGAGGCGCTGCGCACCGAGGGGGAAGCGGGCTTTCACTGCCTGGCGGGCCTGCTGCGCAAGGCGATGCGCTACCGGGACGCAAGCGGCACGGCCCAGAGCAGCAGCACCGTCAGCATCGCCCGGGCCTATCTGAGCGCGCACTTCTCGGACCCCAACCTGATGCTGCAGGACGTGGCGGACACGGTGCACATGTCCCAGAGCCACTTCTCGACCCTCTTCTCCCAGGAGACCGGCCTGACCTTCACCCGCTACCTGACAGCCCTGCGGATCGGCAAGGCAAAGGAGCTCCTCGCCACAACGCAGCTGCGCACGTCCCAGATCGCCTTCAGCGTCGGATACAACGACGCCCACTACTTCAGCTACCTGTTCAAGAAGAACACCGGCCTGACCCCCAGCGAATACCGCCGGGGCCCGGATGCGGAAGAAAACCAACCTGCGCCGAAAGAATCTTAACCCCAATCCGACGGCGGATTTGTACAATCAGGAAAAATTCAAACCAATTCAGCGGTTCTCTGTATTTTCAAATCCAGGGAACCGTTTTACAATATGCACAACAGGCGAAAGCCGAGTTTGAGAAATTGGAGGCATTCCCATGAAGAAACTGCTTGCTCTGGTCCTGGCGCTTGTCATGATCTGTGCCGCGGCTGTCGCGCTGGCGGACGGCATCAAGGTCGGCATCGTCAACAATCCCCCGTCCGAGTCCGGCTACCGCGCCGCGAACGTGAAGGACTTCGAGACCTGGTTCTCCGCCGAGAACGGCTATGAGACCTCCACCTATTACAGCCTGAAGAACGATGAGCAGCTCAGCGCCGCCCGTCAGTTCATCACCGACGGCGTGGACGTTCTGCTGATCTCCGCCGCCGAGACCACTGGCTGGGACGCCGTGCTGAAGGACGCCAAGGAAGCCGGCATCGTCGTGTTCCTCTTCGACCGCATGATCGAGTGCGACCCCGACCTGTATGAGGCTGCCGTCGTCTCCAACATGGCCGAGGAAGGCTACACCGCCGTGAACTGGCTGCTGGGCCTGGGCCTGGACGAGTACAAGGTCGTGCACATCCAGGGCGCCATGGGCAGTGACGCGCAGCTGGGCCGCACCGGCGCGCTGGACGAGCAGTTTGCCGCCGGCACCATGACCAAGGTCGTGCAGCAGACCGCCACATGGGACGAGGGCGAAGCGAAGCGCATCGTCGAGTCCGTCATCAACTCCGGTGAAGACTTCAACGTCATCTACGCCGAGAACGACGGCATGGCCCGCGGCGCTGTGGCGGCCCTGGACGAGGCCGGCATCACCCACGGTGTGAACGGCAAGGTCGTTGTCATGGGCTTCGACTGCAACAAGTGGGCGCTGCGCGAGCTGCTGGCCGGCAACTGGAACTATGACGGCCAGTGCAGCCCCTTCCAGGCCGAAGAGATCCACAACATGATCCAGACCCTTCTGAACGGCGGCCAGATCGAAGGCCTGAACGAGAAGAAGCAGAAGATCTCCGTGGAGCAGGGCTTCGACGCCCGTGAGATCACCGAGGACATCATCAACACCTACGGCCTCGGCGACTGATCGGATCAAACCCGTCTGAATCCAGGACAGGATGCGCGGTATGGGACGATGGAGCAATCCGCGTTCCATACCGCGCATTTCCATTCATTCTCATCACAGCGCAGCTTGTCAAGCGGCAGGAAAGAGGATATCGCGGTCTGCGGACCGCGACCAGGGCTTTCCGATCGCCCTGGACCTTCTGGCACGCACTGTCTCTTGATTTGTAAAGCTGATCTGAGAATAGCAGAAGAAAGAGGCGAAGCACCGGATGGAGAACGGAATTGTGCTGACCATGCGGGGGATCTCCATATCGTTTCCCGGCGTCAAGGCGCTGGATCGTGTGGACTTCACCCTGCGGCAGGGAGAGATACACGCCCTGATGGGCGAAAACGGCGCCGGCAAATCGACCCTGATCAAGGTCCTGACCGGCGTCTATGCCCGCGACGAGGGCACCATTGAACTGGACGGAGTCCCCGGCACCGTCACCATCCATTCTCCCCAGGAGGCCCAGAAGCTCGGCATCAGCACCGTGTATCAGGAGATCACCCTCTGCCCGAACCTGACAGTGGCTGAAAACCTGTACATCGGCCGGCAGAAAGGCGTTTCGGTGCCCTGGAAAAAGATGAACCGGGACGCCGCCGCGCTGCTGGACAGCCTGGGCATTCCGGCGCGCCCCAGGCAGATGCTCAGCAGCTGCTCCCTGGCCGTGCAGCAGATGGTGGCCATCGCCCGCGCGGTGGACACCCAATGCAAGGTGCTGATCCTGGACGAGCCCACCTCCTCCCTGGATGAGAAGGAAGTGGAGATGCTCTTCAAGCTGATGCGGGACCTGAAGGCCCGCGGCGTCGGCATCATCTTTGTCACGCACTTCCTGGAGCAGGTCTATGAGGTCAGCGACCGGATCACCGTGCTGCGCAACGGACAGCTGGTCGGTGAATATGAGACCGCTTCCCTGCCCCAGGTGGAGCTGGTGTCAAAAATGATGGGCAAGGAGCTCGAAGGTTTGAGCCAGGTGAGCGCTTCCCAGGACGAAGAGGCGGAACAGGCGGAGGTCCTCTACCAGGCGGAGGGGCTTTCCAGCTCGGAGAGCAAGCCCTTCGACTTCCGCATCCACAAGGGAGAGGTCAACGGCTTCACCGGCCTGCTGGGCTCCGGGCGCAGCGAATGCGTCCGGGCCATCTTTGCCGCCGACCGCGTGACCGGCGGCAAGGTGATCATGGACGGCAAGGTCGTCCGCATCACCAAGCCCATCAAGGCCATGAAGAACGGCATCGGCTATCTGCCGGAGGACCGCAAGCGCGACGGCATCATCGCGGACCTGTCCGTCCGGGAGAACATCATCCTGGCGCTGCAGGTGATGAAGGGCTTCTTCCGCCCCTTCAGCCGGAAGGCGGCTGAAGCCTTTGCGGATGAATACATCAAAGCCCTGGACATCAAAACGGCTTCCTCCGACACGCCAGTGGGCTCCCTCTCCGGCGGCAACCAGCAGAAGGTCATCCTGGCCCGCTGGCTGCTGACCCATCCGAAGTATCTGATCCTCGACGAGCCCACCCGCGGCATTGACATCGGCACCAAGACCGAGATCCAGCGCCTGGTACTGGATCTGTCCCGGGAGGAAGGCATGAGCATCACCTTCATCTCCTCGGAGATCGAGGAGATGCTGCGCACCTGCTCCCGCCTGATCGTCATGCGGGACCGGCACATCGTCGGAGAGCTCAAGGGCAGTCAGCTGACCCAGGACCAAGTGATGTACACCATCGCGGGAGGAGGGAACGAGCGTGCAGACTAAAAAAGGCAAGGGCGCCGCATTCCTGCGCAGGCACGCGCAGCTGCTGATCCCGCTGATTCCGCTGGTCATCCTCATCGTGTTCAACCTGATCCTCAATCCGGCCTTTCTGGAGATCCGGATCAACGAGGCCGGATCCCTGAGCGGCTACCCGATCTCCATCTTCAACAACGCCACGGAGCTGGTCATCATCGTGCTCGGCATGACCCTGGTGACGGCAGTCTCCGGCGGACAGGACATCTCGGTGGGCGCCCTGGCCGCCATCGGCGGCGCGGCCTTCTACCGCGTGCTCAAGATGGGCAATATGGAGAGCGCCGGGACGGTCCTGCTGGCGGTGCTCGCTGCCCTGGGCATCACCATGCTCTTCGGCGCCTTCAACGGCACCCTGGTCTCCGTCTTCCGGATCCAGCCGATGATCGCAACGCTGATCCTCTTCTCCTGCGGCCGCAGCATCGCCTACTGGATCGCCGTCGATCCCAATGCCACCTTCGAAAGCAAGCTGGTGTCGAACCTGGCGGTGAACCTGCCGGGCATTCCCATTCCGACCCCGATCCTGATCTGCGCCGTGGTGGGGCTGCTCTTCTTCCTGATGATGAAGTTCACCAATCTGGGCCTCTACGCCCAGGCGGTGGGCATCAACCAGAGCGCTTCCAACCTCAACGGCATCAACGCTACCCGCATGAAGCTGCTGGCCTTCGTCATTCTCGGCGCCTGCTGCGCCGTCGCGGGCTTCATCCGCACCAGCCGGCTGCAGCTGATCAGCTATGAGAAGCAGCTGCTGGACATCGAGATGGACGCGATCCTCGCGGTGGCCATCGGCGGCAACAGCCTGGGCGGCGGCAAGTTCAGCCTGGTGAGCTCCGTCCTGGGAGCCTACACCTTCCAGACCCTGACCACGACCCTGGACGTGCTCAAGATCAAGTCCACCGACATCCGCGCATACAAGGCCATGGTGATCATCCTGCTGGTCGTCCTCGCCTCCGCGCCGGTGAAGAAGCTGATTTCCCGCCTCTGGGCCCGCCTGCGGAGCCGTGAAGCCAGGGGCGCCGCGCCCGGTGCCGGAGCCGGAACGCCGGAAAAGGGGGTGCAGTGACATGACGGTGAAAGCAACCAGGAGCCGCAGGGAGCCCCTCTCGAATTCCACCCTCCTGATGTTGGTGGCCATCGGCTTCTTTGTCCTGCTGTACATCCTCTCCCTCCTCTTCCTCGGTGCCGGCTTCAAGCGGCCTTCCCGGGTCTTCGACATTCTCAACGACAACGCCTACCTGATCATCATCGGCTGCGGCCTGTCCATCGTCATGATCACCGGCAGCATCGACATCTCCGTCGGCGGCATCGTCGGCCTGATCGCCATGTTCGGCGCGCTGTTCCTGCGGGATGAGCTGCTGCCGATCCCCGGGATGGCGCCGGGGCTGCGGATCGCGATGCTGGTGGTGATCTCCGTCGCCATCGGTCTGGCCTTCGGCGCGCTCCACGGCGCCCTGGTGGCCTATCTGGACATCCAGCCCTTCATCGTGACCCTGGCCGGCATGTTCCTGGCCCGCGGCATGACCACCATGCTCAGCGGCGAGAACAAGCAGCTGCTCACCGGCTCGCCCGTCCTGGAGATCCTGAGCAAGCGAATCGACATCCCCTGGCTCGGCTACGACGAGGTCAATAAGATCCGGCATACCGTCACGCATGTCCCCGCCCACTTCGAGTTCGTGATCATCGCGGCGCTGCTGACAGTCGTCGCGGTGGCGATCCTGCTGCACAAGAGCAAGCTGGGCCGGAACTTCTACGCCGTGGGCGGCAACCGGCAGAGCGCGCTGATGCTGGGCGTCAACGTCCGGCGGACCCGCTTCCTGGCCCACCTGATCAGCGGCCTGCTGGCCGGCATCGCCGGGTTTGTCTACCTCTGGCACAACAAGAGCGGCAACATCGGCGGCGCCAGCGCGGCGGAGATGCAGGCCATCGCCTCCTCGATCATCGGCGGCACGCTGCTGACCGGCGGCGTCGGCAATGTGGTCGGCACCCTCTTCGGCGTCCTGATCCTCGCCCTCATCAAGCCCATCGTCACCGACGCAAGTGCCCTCAAGGGCTTTGAGTGGCTCAGCAAGGCCTGGTGGCAGCAGATCTTCAACGGCGCGGTGCTGTGCTTCTTCATCGTCCTGCAGAGCGTGGTGCTCCGCTTCCGCAGCACCCTGCGCGTCCGCAAGAGCGAGCGCGAGGAAACGGTGAGCGGATAAGCGCCGGCTTCACCTTGCGGGTATCGTTCTGCAGCTCGTACCTACGCCTCTGCTGTGTACTTCGCTTTCCTTGACATAAATGCTCCCCCTGAAGAACACCGGTTTGTGTTTTTCCAGTGTCTGCTTCAGGGGGAGCATATCATTTTTGTATACTTGCCATTTTTTTTGCATAATGTGCAGGCGTTAATGTGCTTGTTGTCCTCTCTGAAACCCTTGGTGTTCGCGGAAGGGCAGCCCCCTTCCGCTTTCATTTTGCCACAGAAGCACAATGGTTTCAATATGCTTTGCCTTTGGATTCGGTTATGTTGGCGACTGCGGCTCACTTCCGCATGGTCCCGAACCGGTCCAACACCGCCAGCATGTCAGCGGGCAGGCGCTTCCGGCCTTCGGCCGCGATCTCATCGGGAATCCCGTAGAAGGCTTCCGCGATGCTGCCCGCGATGCAGGTCAGGGTGTCGCAGTCGCCGCCGAGGGAGACCGCCGTGCGGATGACATCCTCGAAATCGCTGCCCTCCAGGAAGGCCGTCACCGCCTCCGGGACGGTCTTCTGGCACGTTTCCACGTGGCGATACGTCGGACGGATCTCATCGCAGGTGCGGGTCAGGTCGTAGCCGAATTCGCGGGTCACGTACGCCCGGATCGCCTCCTTGCCGCTGCCCGTCCGGGCCAGGAAGATCGCGCAGGCCGTCGCCTCCGCACCCTTGATCCCCTCCGGATGATTGTGGGTGACCTCGGCGGTCAGGCGCGCCATATGCCGGGTCTCCTCCAGCGTGTCACAGAGCCAGCCCGCGGCGGATACCCGCATCGCGGAGCCGTTGCCGAAGCTCCCGTACGGCCGGGGATCATCGGACGCAAGCCAGCCGACGAATCTGCCGCCGTAACCGGCGTTGCGATAGCGCCTCCCCCACTTTCGCATGGAAGCCACCAGCGCCGCGCGAATCTCGTCATCGCTCTGCCCCATGCTGTCCATCAGCGCGTCCGCCACGGCCACCGTCATCACGGAATCATCCGTATACTCCGAATACCGGCCGAAGAGCGGAAACACCTTCGTCTTCTTGCCCCGGTCAAACTCATACGGGGCACCGATCATATCACCCAGCATTGCTCCCAACATCTTCAGGACCTCCTTTCGCAGGTGATGGTCTCATTCTATCAGAGAACAGAGGGGCGTGGTCGCCCGGCAGGCGACAAATAACCGCCGTCTTCCCGGCTTTCGCTCAATCATCCCGGTCATTCGACGGGTTGATTGCGTCATGAAAACCGTTCCCGCGCCGCCGCACCGAACGCTGTCTATTTCTTTCCCGGTCGTCCCAGCACTCGTGCTTCGCGCTGCCGTCCCGGTAGGTTTCCTCATAGGGCTCCGGAAGCGTGTTTTCTTCGTCCGGAATGGCATCCGCCCATTCCCTTTCCCGCTGTTCCGTTTTCCGTTCGCTCATGGTGCGCCTCCCTCAAATGGGTCGTCTTTGGTTTCCAGCCGGGCATCTCTGTCCGGCCGGTGATTACCGTGGCATGCGCCGAAGCCCCAGCGCCGATACACACACTCGGGCAGGCCCATCGGCGTCAATCGGGATTTTCATTTGCGCACCGACCTTTCATACCATGCGCTTCTCCGGCTAAACATCTCGTTTGTTCGCACAGAGCAAAGGCCGGGGCCATCCGTGTCGTGCCGGCTATGGCGGGCATCGCTGCCTTTTTCAACCGCAGTCACGGTTTGCCTGGATATGCCTGCCCGCTCCGCAACCGGTTCCGATGGCAGGTGACGGCGCAGCCTGGCCGGCCGAATCTGTTCTCCCATCTCGCCCGGCAGCCTCTGCGTTTGCGGCATCACCACAGCAGCCCTGCGTCCCATGAACATTCCTCCACAAGTTTACAGCCGTAATTATACCTTATTCGGATTGTTATATCAATATTAAGTTCGTTATCAATCCGGGCGTGGATGATACCGGGTGCCGCACGGGGGTTCCGACCCCTTTTGACGAAGCCTGCGCTTTTGTTCGGATACAGCCTTCGCTGCCAATTATGATGAATCATCTGTCATAATGCAACCGAAGACGGCCAAAGAGATGGGCTGGAAGGTTGAGGCCGATATGCTCAATGCCTCAGCACAGTGGGCCCAAATTGGGTCCAAAAACTTTGAAAGCTGGGTAGAATGCGTAGAATGTGCAGATATCTGGTATAGGTTGTGGAAGAGCAGGCACAATATATAGTATGTAGCAAGTTGCAATAAGCGAGTGGGAATGAGTGCCGGAATGGCAAAAGCCCTTATGCCACAACGCTTTCAGCTATCTCCAAAGTGGCTCTGATAAAGAAATGATAAAGTTTTCCGGAAAAAGGTCACATCGTCCCCATGTCCGGTGGTTGTGGGGTTGAGAGACTGATAACGGAAAACGGAATCAGAAAAAACTACAGATTTGTATGATTCAGCCCTCCGCTGTGGACCCATCATCCGCAGATCGGAGGGCTTTTTTATGTAATCTGTGTGAACGTGCCTTCCGATGTATACAAAAGCTTGTATTTGTATGTGCGTCATGATATCATTGATAGGATAGAAGATTCACATCACAGGGAACGAGGACGATTCCCGATGAACTATCGCCTGAATGGTGGATTTGCCCTGCGACGACTGCACGTTTCGCGATGAAAGGTAGATGTGGATATGCTGTTTGAAACAGAACATCTGATTGTCCGGAAATTCAAAGTTGAGGACGCGAAGCAGCTTTATGAAAACCATATGGACGAAGAAGTCAGAAAATGGTTTCCCAACGAGTGCTATCATTGTAAGACATGCGGATGGCAGTTATCTTGTAATGCAGCGGGATAAAAGGAAACATCTCGGTGGAATGTGGGAGGCTACAGCGGGCGGCTCTGCATTACAAGGTGAGGATCCTATGGCCTGTGCCCGCAGAGAGCTTCATGAGGAAACCGGGATCACTTCTGAGAATCTGATCGAAATAGGCCGTGTGCTTCATTACGGGCATCAATCAATATATGTCGAGTATCTTTGTATATCCGATACGGATAAAGGCAGTATCTTATTACAGGAAGGAGAGACAACTGATTTCAAATGGATTACGGCCACTGAACTGAGAAACATGTCCGGAAATGAACTTGCATCGCGGCGAATACTCAATTTTATTGAAGAAATAAACTGACAACTCGGGATGTAGTGAACCATGATATGCTTGCTTTTTTCCTGGAACCGTTCCCTCTGAAAAAAGAAGCGAGGAATTGACATGAGTAGAACAGAAAATGTCGAGCTGACCGTACTGTGTCTCATCACAGATGGGAGCAGGCTGCTCCTTCAAAACAGAACGAAAAATGATTGGCAGGGGTATACGCTACCGGGCGGTCATGTGGAGCCGGGAGAATCTTTTGTGGATGCAGTGATTCGTGAAATGAAAGAAGAAACTGGGCTGGATATAAAGAATCCGCGACTTGCAGGGGTGAAGCAGTTCCCTATTGAGGGCGGAAGATATGTTGTCCTTCTGTTTAAAGCCACCGAATATACCGGAACGGTTGTTTCCTCGGATGAGGGGCAGATGGAATGGGTAGAGAGCAACCGCTTGTCGGAGATCAGCACGGTCGATGATTTTGAGGACTTGCTGCGGGTCATCAACGATCCGGCCCTGACAGAATTTCAGTACCTGGTCAATAGCGAAGTTTGGTCGGTCTCAATTAAGTAAACCGGAGTTTTTAAAAAAATCTGTAGAATGAAGAGTACAAAAAATGGATATAGATATAAATGATGTAGTGGAATTATTTACTAAAAGCATCCCCAAAAGTATTGAAACTAAAAACACCAGTCATGGAGATGATGACTTCAGAGAAACCTTGCTCGTGAATCTTGGAAAAGAAAAGATTGTGGTTAAACTTTCCTCAAATGGATTTACTGACAAAAAACATCTTGCCCTATGGGAAAGGATTGCTAAAGAGTACCGTGACCTTGGTTATTACTGCCCGCAGTATATTCGCGCTTTGGATGGAACATTTCCGACCGTTTTGTATAAAGGTCGAAACTGTATAGCCTGGGGCGAGGAGTTTTCAAAATATAGATCTGCGGAAGAACTGCTAAATGACAAGTATTCAGATATTAAGCTTGTCAAAGACGGATGGTATACGTTTTTGGAAGACGCTATGATCATGGATGCTAAAGTAGCGTCCTGTCATTTTGATTATACGGATCTTCCGTCTGCTTATTGCATGTTTGATGTATTTGATCCTGGTGACAAATGCGATGAAACGACAGAAGATGCAGAGAAGTGGCATACAATAGCTAAAACACTGCCAGAGAGTTTTTCTGTACAGGTCGATAGAATATGGAACAGCTGGCTAGAAGCGAGAAAAGAACTTGAAAAGATATATCACAAGTTACCGACATCAGTGTTCCAGGCTGATATAAACGCTACCAATGTTTTACTGGATGAAGGCGGCAATTTCAAGGGCGTTTATGATTTTAATATAGGCGGAAAAGAAGTTTATATAAACTATATAGTTCGTCAGGCTCCTTATGTTTCTACTGCCGAAACCTACGAAAGATTGGAGGAAGATGATACTTTTCTTAAACGTGTGCTTCATGCTTTGGATATAGCAAAAAAGGTATATTCATTTTCTGATCTGGAAAAGGAAGCCGCACCTCTGCTTTATAAATGTATACGTCCATTGTGGTGGCACGCTTCTGTCGAATTAAAAGAAGCCGGCGCTGATAATACTAAAATACAAAAACACTTAGATAGGATTGTATACGAACAGACAAGAGACATCGATTTTTTTAGGCATATGTAACACGAGTAAAGAATGACAG
>CAMKAE010000026.1 GCA_946410395.1 uncultured Clostridia bacterium | reverse complement strand
CCCTACGAGCTGGCCATCCGGGGCGCGCTGGCGGACATGACGCAGTTTGAGGACTTTAAGGAGGTGGCGGCGCCCTACGAGGCGGGCTTCTTCCTGACGGGCACCATCGGCGAGAACGTCTACGCGATGCCGGAGACGATGAACTTCTGGGTCCTGTTCTACCGGACGGACGTGATGGACAAGCTGGGGCTGCAGGTGCCCGACACCATGCAGGACGTGATCAACCTGCTGCCGGAGCTGCAGATGCGCGGCCTGAACTTTTATTACGCCACCGCCGGCATGCTCTCGATGCGGAACTTCCACGGCACCACCCCGCTGATGGTGCAGAACGGCGGCTCGCTGTACTACGAGACGGCGGACAAGGGCACGGCCCTGGGCGAGCGCGCCAGCGTGGACGGCTTCAAGGAGCTGACCGACCTGTTCACCATCTACAACATGCCGGTGAACGTGGACAACTTCTACCAGCACTTCCGCAACGGCGACATCCCCATCGGCATCGCGGACTTCTACACCTACAACCTGATCCGCAACGCGGCGCCGGAGCTGGACGGCTCCTGGGCCATCGCCCTGATCCCCGGCACGCCCAAGGCGGACGGCACCATTGACCGCACCACCTGCGGCTGCGCGGAGAGCACGGTCATCTTCAAAAGCGATCCGGAGCGGGAGGCCAAGGCCTGGGAATTCATCAAATGGTGGTCCTCCAGGACGGTCCAGGCGGAATTCGGCCGGATGGTGCAGAGCATCTACGGCGACGAGTACATCTGGCCCACCGCCAACATGGAGGCCTTCGACCTGCTGCCCTGGGACACGGCGGACAAGCGCATCGTGCGGACCTTTGCCCGCAGCGTGGTGGACGTGGCCCGGGTCCCCGGCACCTACATGCTGGAGCGGGAGATGAGCAACGCTTTCAACGACATCGTGGTCAACGGCGCCAACGAGCAGACCCGGATCGACAAGGCCGTGAAGACCATCAACCGGGAGGTCCGGCGCAAGCTCGAGGAGTTCGGCTATGTGGACGGCGCCGGCAACGTGCTCCGGGAATACCGGATCCCCACCGTCGAGACCATGAAGGTCATTCTCGGCCGATGACGGCCTGAAGGGAGGAATCGCGCATGGCTGAGAACGTCAAGAGAAGAAAGCGCAGCGCGGCGGGCAGGATGGAGCGGAGCCACTTCAGCGGCTACCTCTTCGCCGCCCCCTACGCGCTGGTGTTCATCGTGTTCATCCTGGTGCCGGTGCTGCTGGCGGTGGTGCTGTCCTTCACCAACTTCGACGCGGTGCAGTGGCCGCCCCGCTGGGTGGGCTTTCTCAACTACATCACCCTGCTGACCAGCGATGAGGTCTTCATGCAGTACGTCCTGCCCAACACCGTGCTCTACGCGGTGATCGTGGGCATCGGCGGCTACATCCTGTCCTTCCTGCTGGCCTGGATGCTGTGCAACCTGACCCGCACGGTGCGCACCGTGCTGGCCCTGATCATCTATTCCCCGTCGCTGACCACAGGTGTGGCCATGACGGTACTCTGGAAGGTGATCTTCTCAGGCGACCAGACAGGCCTGCTCAACAGCTGGCTCATGTCCCTGGGGGTCATCAGCGAGCCCGTCGTCTGGCTGGTGAACACCAGCTATCTGCTGCCCATCGTGATCATCATCGGCCTGTGGTCCTCCATGGGCATCGGCTTCCTGGCCATGATCGCCGGCATCGCCAACTCCGACGAGTCCCTCTACGAGGCCGGCGCGATCGACGGCATCAGCAACCGCTTCCAGGAGATGATCTACATCACGATCCCGCAGATGAAGCCGCAGATGCTCTTCGCGGCGGTGATGGCGGTGGTGAACGCGTTCCAGAACGGCATGGTCAGCGCGCTGCTGGTGGGCAACCCCTCCCCGGGCTATGCCTCCCAGCTCATCGTCAACCACATCGAGGACTACGGCTTCCTGCGCTATGAGATGGGCTACGCCGCGGCGGTTTCCGTGGTGCTGCTGCTGATCGTGCAGCTGTTCTCCAAGGCCGCCAACGGCCTGCTGACCGAAAAGGACTGAGGAGGTGAGAACGCATGGCCTACCGCGGCAGACACATCAACCCCCAACGATTTGAGCGCGGGCAGATCAAGATCCTGCTGATCCTCCTGCCCCTGGCCTTGTTCATGGCCCTGCCCATTGTCTTCATCATCAACCACGCGTTCAAGCCCATGGAGGAGCTCTTCGCGTTCCCGCCCTCCTTCTTCGTCCGCAACCCCACTGCGGACAACTTCACCAAGCTGCTGAAGTTCTCACGCAGCGCGGGCATCCCCCTGACGCGCTACCTGTTCAACAGCCTGCTGGTGACGCTGCTGACGGTGGCCCTGTCACTGCTGCTGACGACCTGCGCGTCCTTCGCCTTCTCCAAGATCAAGTTCCGCGGGCGGAACCTGATGCTGCAGATCAACCAGATCGCCATCATGTTCGTGGCCACGGCGGTGCTGATCCCGCGCTACATGGTCATCGCCAACATCGGCATGATCGACTCGGTGTTCGCCCATGTGCTGCCCCTGGTGGCCATGCCGGTGGCCCTGTTCCTGGTCAAGCAGTTCGTGGACCAGGTGCCCGACAGCCTGATCGAGGCCGCCCACCTGGACGGCGCCAACGACTTCCAGGTCTACTGGCGCATCGTGCTGCCCATCATCAAGCCGGCCATCGCCACGGCCATGGTGCTGGTCTTCCAGCAGGTCTGGACCAACATGGAGACCTCCAACTACTTCATCAACGACGAAAGCCGCAAGACGCTGACCTTCTACATGAACACCCTGGTAAATGCCTCCAACGGCGTGGCCGGCCAGGGCGTGTCCGCGGCGGCGACCCTCATCATGTTTATCCCCAACCTGATCCTCTTCATCATCTGCCAGCGCAGCGTGATGAACACCATGGCGACCTCGGGCATCAAGTGAGGAGGCGAGGCAGTTGAGAAGAAGCGTTTGCATCCTGCTGGCGGCCTTGCTCCTGTGCGTGCTGCTGCCGGGCACGGCGCTGGCCAAGACGCCATACAAGACCTACACGGTCAACGGCTACGGCGAGGTTCAGGAGACCCAGACGGCCTACCTGGCGCAGAAGGCGCTCTCCGGCTTTGGCGAGTATGCCTTTGACTCGCCCAGGGACCTGTTTGTGACGCCGGACGGCACGATCTATGTGACCAGCCGCTACAAGACCTCCGGCCGCTTCAGCACGAGCGGCGCCTGCGTCCTGATCGGCAACGCCCAGGGCGAGCTCCTGGGCACGATCGGCCAGGGCGTGCTGGAGGACCCCACGGGTGTGTTCGTGGCCGGAGACGGCACGGTCTACGTGGCGGACCTGGGCGCCAGGAAGATCTTCGTGTTCAATCCGGACGGCACGGTCAAGGCCACCTACGGGCGGCCGGACAATCCCCTCTACGGCGACGAGAAAACCCGCTTTGAGCCCACGAAGGTGGCCGTCAATGAGGGCGGCATCCTCTTTGTGGTCTGCAACGGCAACACCAACGGCATCGTGGAGATTTCCCCCATCGACGGGGGCACCTTCCTCGGCTACTTCGGCACCAACTTTGCCTCAACGGATTTCCGCACGATCCTCTACCGCGCGATCATGACCAAGGAGCAGCGTGCCAAGTCGGCTTCCAACCTGCCCAACTCCCCGGCCAACCTGGACATCGACGAGCGCGGCCTGATCTGCACCGTGACCCAGGGCGACGGTCCCCGGACCCTGAAGCGCCTGAACATCGCGGGCATCAACCTGATCGAAGGCTCCCGGGTCATCGAGAACCCCGCGGACGTGGCCACGGGCAACCACGACAACATTTACGTGGCGGACACCCAGGGCTATATCTTCGAGTTCAACACCGAGGGCGAGCTGGTGTTCGTCTTCGGCGGCAAGGGAACGGACCGCATGGGCCTGTTCACCACGATCACGGCCATCGACGTGGACGGGCAGGACCGGCTCTACGTGCTGGACCGCGACAAGGCCAGGCTCCAGATCTTTGAGCGGACGGAGTTTGCCCGGCAGATCCACGAGGCCCTCTCGCTCTATTCCACCGGCGAGTACACTCAGAGCAAGGGCCCGCTGGAGGAAGTCCTGGAGATGAACAGCATGTTCGACGTGGCCAACAAGGCCATGGGCCGGGCACTGTTCCAAGAGGGCGCCTACGAGGAGGCGCTGGCCTACGCCCGGCTGGCCAAGGACAAACAGGGCTACTCCGACGCCTTCTGGGAGCTGCGCAACGTCTGGCTCAAGAACAACATCACCGGCCTGATCATCGGGATCGCGGCGCTGGCCGTGGCGGTGATCGTCTTTAAACGGCTCAACCGGAAATACCGCTGGACCGCGAAGCTGTCCTGGATCCCCCAGCGGCTGGGGCGGAACCGCACGCTGTCCAACCTGCACTACGCCTTCTACTATATGCACCACCCCATTGACGGCTCCTACGGCATTGCGCGGGAGGGGCGGGGCAACTGGATCGCGTCCACGATCCTGCTGGTGATCTTCCTGGTGGAATTCCTCATCAACAAATACCTGTGCGGCTTCCTGACGAAGACGGTGCAGGACGGGCGCTATGAGTTCCTGTCGGACATCGGCATGGTGCTGGCGGTGGCGGTCGGACTGACCCTGTGCCACTACCTGGTGTGCACCATCAACGACGGCGAGGCGAACATCAAGCGCATCTACACCTACTTCTGCTACAGCCTGACGCCTTATATCGTCCTGATGCCGGTGGCCTTCCTGCTCTCCCATGTGCTGACCCTCAACGAAGCCTTCCTGATCACCATGGTCCGGGTCCTGATCTGGGGCTGGATCGCCGTGCTGGCGGTGCTGGGCATCCGGGAGGTCAACAACTACACCGCCCGGGAGACGACCAAGGTCATTTTGCTGACGCTGTTCACGGTGCTGATCATGGCGCTGCTGATCTTCATCCTCTATGTCCTCTGGGCGCAGGTGTTCAACTTCATCGGCTCGATCTACGGAGAGGCGGTGTATCGCATTGGCAAATAAAAGCAAAGCGCTGCTGCTGGTCCTGCTTGCCTGCCTGAGCGCCTGGGCCCTGGCGGGGGCGGAGGCGCCCGCCGGGCTGCCGGAGGAATACGCCGCCTACGAGTATGTGTGCGAGAGCGATCAGTATATCCTCTACTGCTACAAGCCTTATCTGTCCGTGACCCTGCAGCACAAGGAGACCGGGCGGATGATCGGCTGCGTGCCCGTGCCCGGGGAGATCAAGAATCCCAGCCAGAAGGACGCGCAGACCTATTCCGGCCTGATGATCCAGATCCAGCAGGGAACCGCATCCACGAACACCAAGTACATTGACCCGATGCGAAGCAGCCATACCATCGCATACACCGACCTGGAGGACGGCTTCGCGGCCGACATCCGCTTTACGGAGTACCAGATCAGCCTCCGCGTGGAGGTGCGGCTGGTGGACGACGAGCTGCGGGTGCGCATCCCGCACGAGTCCATCCGGGAGGGCCTGCTGGACCAGCGGACCGAGGAGGAGATCCTGGCGGATGCCCTGCGCGAGGAGGCGGAGGGCTCTGAGGAGAGCGGATCCGAGGAGAGCGGCGAGGCCGCGGCCGCGGACGCGTCCGCCAACTCGGTGAACATCCGCTCTGTCATCCTGCTTCCCACCTTCGGCGCAACCCGGCAGGATGAGCATGAGGGCTATATGCTGATCCCGGACGGCAACGGCGCGCTGGTGCGCTTCCGCCAGCGGGCGGAGCGCGGCGACCCGGACTTTACCAATACCTACATTTACGGCCCGGATGCCGGGTTCACGACGCCGCCGGCCCGCACCAAGCTCTGGGGCGATTACGAGACGCTGACGGACACCTACAGCCTGACGCTGCCGGTCTTCGGCATGGCCCGGACCGATGACGGCATGGGCTACATCGCCGTGGTGGAGTCCGGCGCGGACCGCTGCTCCGTCGACGTCAACGCCAGCGGCGCGGAACGCCTCGACTACAACCGCATCTGCGCCAGCTTCCTGCTGCGCGAGTACTACAGACAGAACAAAACGAAGATCGGCATGGTGGAGCGGGACCGCACCCACCACGACCTGGAGGTGCGCTACTGCCTGCTCTCGGGCGAGGACGCAAACTATGTGGGCATGGCCAGGCGCTACCGCGAATACCTGCTGGACAACGGCGAGGTGATTCAGGCGGACACGTCCTACGCCACCCGCGTGGATTTCCTGGGCCTGGAGCAGGAGAACTTCCTCTTCGCCACCCGGGGCGTGGTCATGACCACCGCCGACGACATCCGCGAGATCAGCGAGGACCTGCGGAGCGCGGGTGTGTCCACCCTCTTCAGCCTCTACAAGGGCTGGCAGAGCGGCGGCCTGTACAGCGTACCAGTGAAAGGCTTCTCCGCCGACGGCGCCCTGGGCGGGAACGGCTCGCTGGCCGCCCTGATCGCGGAGGAAGCGGCGAAGGGCCACCGCATCGACCTCTACACCGACGCCCTGCGCCTCAACGCCGCAAAGACCGCCTTCACCTACGACGTGGCGGGCATGGTCACCAAGGCGGACATGACCGAGGAGAACACGAAACCGGTCTACGGCAAGTTCTACTATCTGCTGCCCGAGCTGTCCGCCGAAAACATCGGCTCCCTGGCGGAGAGCCTGAAGGCGGCCGGCATCCGGTCCATGGCCGTGGGCGGCATCAACGAACGGCTTTTCTCCTGGAGCAAAAAGGACACCTACCACACCCGCCGGGAGGCGCTGGACCTGTATGCCGGCGCGCTCTCCGGGGTCCGGGAGCGCGGCATGGGGCTGTCGATGGAAGCGCCGCTGGGCTACCAGCTGCGCTATGTGGACACCTACCTCAACGCGCCGCTGGACACGAGCGAGTACTTCGTCTTTGACGACGAGGTCCCCTTCCTGTCCATCGTGTTCCGGGGCGTCCTCCCGGTCTACGGCAATTATGTGAACTTTGAGGCCAACAAGACGGAATTCTTCCTGCAGATGGTGGAGACCGGCACCTATCCCTCCTTCTACATCACGCAGGAGAGCACCTCGGCCTTGATCTACACCAACTCCAACGACCTCTACTCCACCCGGTACTCATCCTTCCGGGACACGATCATCGAATACGACCGGGCGCTGCGGGCGCTGGCGGAGGTCACGGGCGGGAGCGGCATCGCCGACCACGAGATCCTCGGGGATCTGCGCCGGGTGACCTACGAAAACGGCGCCGTGGTGCTGGTGAACTACGGGGCCGAAGCCGCGGAGATCGACGGGATCACCGTGGAACCCATGTCCTACGCGTGGAAGGCAGGTGATGAACCGTGAGCATCACGATGCGCAACAGACCGGCGAAGGTCAACAAGATCCGGGTGAAGCGCGGCAAGCTGGAGAAGCGGGAAGCCATGATGGGCGTGCTCTTCTGCGTGCCGTGGATCATCGGCGCGGCGGTCTTCCTGGTCTATCCCATCTTCACGTCCCTGTACTACTCCCTGGCCGGCGTCACGGTGGATTCGGTCAACGGCATCATGGCGACGCCGCTGAACCAGATCCAGTGGAACAACCTGCAGGAGAAATATGTGCAGGTCATCTCCCATGACCAGAACTTCCTGCCGGCCCTGCTGGATTATCTGGTTTCGACCCTGGTTTCCGTGCCGGTCATCGTGGTCTTCTCCATGATCATCGCCATGATGCTCAACCAGAAGATCCGCGGCAAGGGCTTCTTCCGGATGATCTTCTTCCTGCCGGTGATCATCGTCAGCGGTCCGCTGCTGAGCCTGCTGTCGGAGTCCAGCGCCAACACGCTGTCGGTGGTGGACACGCAGACCATCACCGGCGCGATCGGCTCCTTCCTGCCGCCCGCGCTGGCCACCCCGGTCACGAGCCTGTTTACCAACATGGTCACCATCCTCTGGTACTCGGGCGTGCCCATCCTGATCTTCATCTCCGCCCTGCAGAAGATCGACACCAGCCAGTACGAGGCGGCCTATGTGGACGGCGCCTCCGCCTGGGAGATGTTCTGGAAGATCACGCTGCCGGCCCTGAAGCCCATGATCCTGCTCAACTGCGTGTACACCATCGTGTTCATCTCTTCCAACGACCAGAACAGCATCATCGGCCTGATCAAACAGGCCATGATCTCCGGCACGGACGAGAAGGGCTACGATTACGCGGCGGCCATGGCCTGGATCTACGCGATCGTGGAAGTGCTGCTGGTGGGCATCTTCGCGCTGATCTTCATGACCAGGCGGGACAAGTACGAAAAGCAGGGGAAGAAAATCGACAGGCAGATGCGGCGCGAACGCCGCAAGGTCCTGCACATTCAAAGGAGGCAAGCGAGGCATGCGAAGAGATACCATCGCCCCACCGTCCGCTGAGCAGCAGACGGGCAAGTCCCGCGGCGCCGCCCTTGCGAAAAAGGTGAACAAGGACCGGATTGTGAAGTTTTTCCGCGGCTCCCGGGACAAGAACGGCTTCATCAAGACCTTTGCGATCTATGCCCTGCTGATCTGCATCGGCTTCATCTACCTCTACCCGATGCTCAAGATGCTGGCGACCTCCTTCATGTCCCAGAACGACCTGCTGGACTCCTCCATCCGCTGGATTCCCTCCGGCTTCAACATCTCCAACTACCGGCAGGCGATGACCGCCACAAGCACCAATTACTGGACGGCCCTGCTGCAGAGCTTCATCATTGCCGGCGTGCCCACGCTGTTCACGCTGGTGTCCTGCTCCCTGACCGGGTACGGCCTGGCGACCTTCAAGTTCCGGGGGAGAGGGGTCATCATCGGCCTGATCGTGCTGGCCTTCGTGCTGCCCCGGCAGGTGACCATGATCCCAACCTACGGCCTGTATTCCAGGCTGGGCATCAACCAGACCCTGTGGACCTTCATCCTGCCGGCGGCCTTTGCCAACGGCCTGAACGCGTCGATCTTCATCCTGATCTTCTGGCAGTTCTTCCGCACCGTGCCCCGGTCCCTGATCGAGGCAGCCAAGATCGACGGCGCCGGCGACCTGCGGATCTTCTTCCGCATCGCTCTGCGCAGCGCGGCCCCGGCTTTCATCACCGTGGCGCTCTTCTGCTTCGTCTGGCACTGGAACGAGGCCTACCTGACCCAGCTGTATATCCAGGGCAAGATGGTCACCAACAACCAGTGGACCACGGTGATCATCCAGCTGGAACAGTTCAGCTCCAACGCGGGCGGGACCCAGTACTCTCAGACGGCGTCCACCGGCGCCAACAAGCTCAGCGAGGCCATCAAGATGGCGGCGTCGCTGCTGGCCGTGCTCCCGCTGATCATCATCTACGGTGTGTTCCAGCGGCACTTTGTGGAGAGCATCGACCGCACGGGCATCACCGGCGAGTAAAAAGCGATTGCAAATCGCAGCCCGGTGTTGTATAATTTCCTCAGCGCGATGGCAGCCGGAGCGGGAGAAAAGTCCGGCTTTGCGATCTTTCATTACAAAAAAAAAGGAGGCAACGACATGACCAAACGACTGATGGCGGCTGTGCTGGCGATGATGCTGGTTCTGGGCTGCTGCGCCTTCTCCCTGGCGGAGGGCGTGACGGGCGAGACCGAGGAGGTAGTCATCAACGGCATCACCTACCACAAGGCCACCGACCTGACCGACGAACCGATCACCCTGACCTATTTCCACTTCGACCAGAAGGAGACCGTGGAGTATCTGGCGCAGCGCTTCATGGAGCTCTATCCCAACATCAACGTGGTGGTGCAGTATGAGAACGTCGCCACCTACGACGACACGCTGCTGACCCTGGTCGCCAACAAGCAGGCGCCGGACGTCATCATGTATTCCGACTGCGACTTTGCGCTCTCGAACATGCTGCTCTCCGACATCTCCGCCTACTGGGATTCCGATCCCGAGACCGCGGCGATCGCCTCCACCATCAACTCCGCCGGCGTGGGCACCTTCATGACCAAGGCGCGCTATGCGGTGCCGGTGAAGTTCTTCCCCACGGGCATGTACATCGACCTGAACGTGCTGGACAAGCTGAACCTGGAGCGGCCGCCGCGCGACTGGACCTGGTCCGAGATGATCGACCTGATCAAGAACGCCACGGTGGCGAATTCCCGTGACGGCATGGCCTACTACGGCTGCGGCTATTACAACCGCCTCGACTCCTATTACGGCATTGCTGCCTCCCAGCAGATCATCGGCGAGTTCGGCTTTGACGGCAAGGAATTCGACCTGGGCGTCTGGGCCGTGGGCGAGCAGGAGTTCTCCGATCTGAAGCTGGGCGGCTACATCGCGCCTACCACCGAGACCCAGGAGATGGAAGACTGGACGGGCGACTGGGAGGCCTGGTGCGGTGCCACCGGCCATGTGGCCCTGTTCACCGAGGCCTTCTGGACCTACATGGGCACCTGGGCCACCGAGGGCTATAAGCAGTACAACCTGGACATCGTGCCCTATGTGGTTCCGGCGGTCAGCGAAGCGGATGCCACCAAGGATCACCACACCATCGCCACCATCGACTTCGGCGGCATCACCCCCTCCTGCGCGCATCCCCGCGAGGCCTATGAGCTGCTGAAGTTCATGAGCTTCGGCGTGGACGGCTGGAAGACCCGCAACGAGATCTACAACGACGAGACCAAGACCAACGCCGCGGGCCTGCCCCTGAAGTATGACGTGATGCCCTGCCCCATCACCACCAACGAGGAAGTGTGGGCTGGCTATATTGATATGTACTGCAAGGGCATGGACGAGGAGCACCGTCAGTGCTGGGAGGAGTATTTCGCCTCCTGCATGCAGCCCATCCCCTACGGCTGGACCTCCATTGCCGGCTACTGGAATTTCTGCGATGAGTACTTCAACTCCATCGGCATCCATGATCTGGTGGACCAGGGCAAGGCCAAAGCCGCGGACTATGCCGACGAGGCCACCCGCATGGCCAACCTCTATCACGCCAACGCGATGCTCAAGTACTTCGGCCCCAGCGGCTACAACGTGCTCAGCGAGGACGAGATCGACGAGTACACCGACATGGTGGACGACAATTCCTGATGATTTTTAAGCAGGACGCTTAAAAAATAAAAAAAAGGAGGCAACAACATGAAAAAATGGATCGCTGTGGCTCTCTTCGCTGCGATGATGCTGGCCGTGTGCGGCATCGCCCTGGCTGACCTGCCCGAACCCACCCAGCACTTCACCTTCGACAACGAGGAGAACGAGGGCTATATCCCGGTGGTGCGCGTGGATGACGTAGGCGACAATGACGGCGCAAACTATGGCATCGCGCCGGCCGAAGAGGGCGCTGCCCTGTTCCGCTATGGCGAAGGCCCCGTGGGCAAGGCCCTGTTCCTGGACGGCAAGTTCGGTCTGGACCTGGGCTTCCAGCCCACCAACACAGACACCTGGACCGTGTCCTACTGGATGAACGCGTCCCGTCTGTCTGATTACGGCCCCACCCTGCAGATCGGCTACAACATGGGCAAGTCGGACGCCAACGCCAACGTGACCTGGATGAACGTCACCCAGACCAACTGGACCCCCAAGTACTTCCCGACGGTCTGGAGCCGCAACGTGGCTTCCAACGCGGAAGACGGCACGGCCTGCTGGCCCTGGATGGCTCCCTTCTCCGATGAAGGCGCCATGATCGGCAAGCGCGAATGGGCGATGTTCACCATCGTGTGCTCCGGCGAGGAGCAGACCGGCGGCAACGGCCAGAAAACCGTGGGCGCGCAGCTCTACGTCAACGGCCAGCTGGCCTATGACTCTGCGGACAACTATGAGAACGGCACCTACTTCACCTACACCTGGGACGCCACCCTGGCCCCCAACATCATGAAGCCCGACGAGGGCGTGCCCTTCGAGGCCTACTTTGGCATCAACTACTGGGATACCATCTACAAGGGCTATGTGGATGACCTGTATGTGTTCGACACCGCGCTGAACGCCGAGCAGGTGGCGGAGCTCTTCGCCAAGGGCAACCCCGCGATCGAGTCCCCCCAGAACGGCCCTGTGGAAGAGACTGCTGAGGAAGCGGCTGCCGAGCCCGCTCCCGTGGAAGAAGCCGCTCCCGCCGTGGAAGTCGCCATCAAGGGCACCGCGGTCGGCGCCGAGGATTTCTCCACCGGCTGGTGGGGCGCTCACTCCGACATCTGGGCTGTCCCGGCGGGCGAGAAGACCGCCGTGTACTTCACCAACTACAACAAGGGTGAGGAAGCCTCCAACTGGAACAACTTCGTGATCGTGCTGCAGAACACCCCCGAGGGCCACTCCGCCGAGACCGAGGGCTATGCCGAGTACGCCGTGGTCCGCAGCGACAACTATGGCTGGGGCCCGGGCTATGACGGCAACGATGCGAAGGTCCTGGACAACAACTGGGACTGGGACAACTATTGTGCCAAGCTCAACGGCGCGAATGTGCTGGCCATCGTGGAGAACGACGGCGCCACCGCTGACGTGCTGATCATCGCCAAGAACCCGGCGGGTGAGACCTACTATCAGCTCTACAAGGGCATCATCACCGGCGGCGACCTGTACTTCTGCCTGGGCGTGGACAGCAGCTGCCTGGACGTGCTGGCTGTGCTGGACAACGCCGCGATCGAGGCTGCGCTGGCCGGGGAAGCCGCCGAAGCCGAGACGGTGGCCGAAGAGGTCACTGAGACGGTAGCCGAAGAGATCGCCGAGGAGATCGCGGCTGTCGAAGAAGTGGCTGAAGAAGTGACCGAAGCAGCCGCCGAGGCCGCTCCCGCCGTCAAGGCGACCCTGAACGCCGAGCCCTTCGACTGGGGCGAGGCCATCACCCACATCATCGTGACCTTCGACGAAGCGCCGGCTGAGATCACCGACATCAAGGTCGAAGTCACCGCGACCTACATGGACTATTCCATCTACCAGAACGTCACCGCGACCCTGGAGCGCGTGCCCGAGTCGTGGACGCTCGAGGGCAACACCCTGCTGATCAAGCTGCCCTTCGAGGCCATGGATCCCGCGAGCACGGCTTACGGCAACGCGCCCGAAATCTACAACGTGGTCGTCAACGGCCAGACCATCACCGACCTGACCCTGGTGGATCCGGCGATCGACGCGTTCCTTGCGTGCGACAACGGCACCTGCCACTATCGCCTCTTCGTGCCGGAGACCGACGCGGAGAAGGTCCCGATGGTGGTGTGGCTCCACGGCGCGGGCGAGCAGGGCGCCGACAACCGCGCGCAGATCGCGGCGAACCTGGTGACGAACTGGGCGACGCCCGAGTCCCAGGCGCACTTCGGCGGCGCGTGCTACATCATGGCTCCGCAGGCCCAGGGCCCGCACAACGTGGAAGCCGAGATGCAGGCGATCCTCGAGGTGCTTGAGCAGTATCCCAACATTGACAAGGACCGGATCTATGTCGGCGGCTGCTCGATGGGCGGCGGCGGCACGATGAACATGATCAACACCTATCCGGAGTTCTTCGCGGCGGCGTTCCCGATCTGCCCCGCGGGCTCCATCACGGATGAAGCTGCCGCTGCCTTCGCGGCCAACGGCATGCCCGTGTACCTGATCCACTCCATCGACGACGGCACCGTGAACGTTTCCGCCTCCACCTCCACTTTCGAGCAGCTGACGGCGGCCGGCGCGACCGTGTACTGCACGCTGTTCGACCATGTGGACACCATCGGCGTGCCCGCCGAGATCGACGCTATGCTGGGCCACTGGTCCTGGACCTATGTGCATCGCAACTTTGACGCCAAGGGCGAGGATGAGGACGGCGAGAACTTCCATGCCGGCGAGTATGTGGACATCGGCGTTGCCACCAACACCCTGTACAACGGCGAGCCCTTCGACTACGGCAAGCTGAACGAGGGCTACAGCTGGATGGACCAGAGCACCTGGACCACCTATGACGGCGAGGCCTTCAACGCCGAGCTGCTGACCACCGAGGAAGTCCCCTACGAGTATCACGCTGTCTCCGTCCGCCCCGAGGAACTGGGCTATGAGACCTTCTTCGACTGGCTGGCCGCGCAGCACAAGTAATCCCTTTGCGGACATCCGGCCCTCCCTTCGGGGAGGGCTTTTGTGGTGCGCCGCCGGGCGCACCGCCAAAAGACGGCCAGCGCAGCGCTGAGCCGTCTTTCATTTCCCGGGGGATTGTTACAGTGCGGCCAGAATGGCCTTCAGCAGGTCGTCATAATCCTCGAAGGCCTGGAGATCGGGGTTGTCCCGCTTGATGGCCTCGGTGGAGCGGAAGAGGAAGCCCGCCTTGCTGGCCCGGATCATGGCCAGGTCGTTGAAGCTGTCGCCCACGGCGATGGTCTCAAAGCCGGCGCTGTGCAGCGCGTTGACCGTGGTGAGCTTCGACTTCTGCGCCCGGATGCGGTAGCCGGTGATCTCGCCGCTCTCCGCCACCTCGAGCGAGTTGCACATCAGCGTGGGCCAGCCCAGCTTTTTCATCAGCGGCTTGGCGAACTGGGTGAAAGTGTCGCTGAGGATCACCGCCTGAGTGGTCTCCCGCAGGGCGTCCAGGAATTCCCGGGCGCCGGGCATGGGATCGATGGTGGCGATGGTGGCCTGAATGTCCCGCAGGCCCAGGCCGTGCTCCCGGAGGATGCCCAGCCGCCAGCGCATCAGCTTGTCATAGTCCGGCTCGTCCCGGGTGGTGCGGCGCAG
>CAMKAE010000025.1 GCA_946410395.1 uncultured Clostridia bacterium | reverse complement strand
TGAAGCGCTCGAAGATGATGACGTTGGCGTCCACGGCCATGCCGATGCCCAGCACGATGCCCGCCAGGCCCGGCAGGGTGATCTGGATGCCGTCGATCAGCGCCAGCAGGAAGAACAGAATGATGATGTACAGGCACAGGGCCCAGGAGGCCACCACGCCGTTGAGCCGGTAGCGGAAGATCATGATCAGCATCACCAGCACGATGCCGATCAGGGCCGCGGTCACGGCGGTGGACAGGGCGTTGTCGCCCAGGGTGGCGGAGACGGTGTCCACCTTCTGCTGGGTCAGCAGCAGCGGCACCGCGCCGGAGTTGATCTGCGTGGCCAGGGTCTGCGCCGACTCCTCGGTGTACGTGCCCTGGATGATGCCGCTGCCGGTGTCGATCACCGAGCTGACGACGGGGTTTGCCAGCATCTGCTGCTGGTCCGTGCCGTAGTCCAGGTAGATATAGATGACGCGCTTGAGCCACTGCCGGGTCTTCTCGCCGAAGATCCGCGCGCCCTCGTCGTCGAGCTCAAAGCCGATGCACACCTGGTTCCGCTCGTCCAGGGTCGGGTAGGCGCGCTTCACGTTCTCGCCGGTCATGAAGGGCTCGTTCTCGCCCTCGGCCACGAAGTCCAGCTCGGCGGTCTTGCCCAGCAGGTCCAGCAGGGTCTGCTGGTCATAGACGCCGGGGACCTCCACGCGGATGCCGGTGCCGTTCTCGATGGAGCTGACGGCGGCCTCGGTGTAGCCCTTGCCGGTCAGGCGGCTCTCCAGCACGCCGATGGTGGCGTTCATCTGCTCGCCCATCGCAAGGCCCTGGTCCTTGCTCTTCTGCGTCTGCTCCGCCGAGTACTCCACGTACACGCCACCCCGCAGGTCCAGGCCCAGGGTCAGGTTCTCCGGCCACTTATCCGCGTCGGTGGTGGGCAGCCAGGGCTTGAAGTAATCCAGCTTGCCGACCCACAGGCCCTTCACGCCCACGATGCCCAGAAACACCGTCAGGGCCAGCACAACGCACAGCGCAACGACGGCTGCCGTTCTGGCCGGTGCCTTTTTGCGCGTATTCTTCGCCATGTCGTATCATCCTTTCCTGCCTCGTGCCCTCTGCGGGCATCGCAAAGGCCGCGTCAAACGCAACGTTCCGATTATACTTGCTTTGGGTTTTTTCGTCAAGGGCCGGGAGGGAGCGCGTGAAAAAAACCCGCCACGCCGCGCAAAGCCGTTGACGCTCCCGGGCCGTTGTGCTATCCTGTATTTGTTGGAGTTTACGCTCCGACGGAAGAAAGCGTCCTTCCCGGACGTTGTTTCAGACGGAGGACAGCATGGAGTATTCAAAGGCGCACGCCCTGGCCCAGGACATCCGCGACAGCGAGGAATACCGGACGTACCACGCCCTGAAGGACGAGGTCATGGCGGATGAGACCACCGCCGCCCTGATCCGGGAGTACCGCAAGCTCTCCGTGTCCCTGCAGATGGCCGCCGTGAGCGGCCGGCAGGCGGACAGCGAGGACATGCAGCGCTTCTCGGGCATCTCCGCCCTGCTCTTCGCCAAGCCGGAGGTCTCGCAGTACCTGCTGGCCGAGATGCGGCTGCAGCAGGCCATGGCGGACATCTTCCGGATCCTCACCGAAGCTGCGGACATTGACATGGGCCTGTCGGACATGCAGGCGTAATCCCACGCAACGCATCACAAAAAGGAGAAAGAAAAAAATGCGCGCATCGATCCACGTGGACGCCCGGCACCCCGGCGTCACCATCAGCAAGAACCTGTACGGCCATTTCTCCGAGCACCTGGGCCGCTGCGTCTACGGCGGCCTGTTCGTGGGCAAGGACTCTCCGATCCCCAACGTCAACGGCATGCGCACCGACGTGGTCGAGGCGCTCAAGAAGCTGCAGGTGCCGGTGCTGCGCTGGCCCGGCGGCTGCTTTGCCGACGAGTATCACTGGCGGGACGGCATCGGCCCGCAGGAGAACCGCAAGCGCATGGTCAACACCAACTGGGGTGGCGTGGTGGAGGACAACAGCTTCGGCACCCACGAGTTCCTGGAGCTGTGCCGGCAGATCGGCTGCGAGCCCTACATCAACGCCAACGTGGGCTCCGGCACCGTGCGCGAGATGGCGGAGTGGGTGGAATACCTGAACTCCGCCGGGGACTCCACCGTGGCGCAGGAGCGCTGGGCCAACGGGCACAGGGAGCCCTTCCACGTGCGCTTCTGGGGCGTGGGCAACGAGAGCTGGGGCTGCGGCGGCAACATGAAACCGGACTTCTACGCCAACCTCTACAAGCAGTACCAGACCTTCTGCCGCACCTACGGCGAGGACCGGCTGTACCGGATCGCCTGCGGCCCGAGCGGGGATGACACCTCCTGGACCGAGACGCTGATGAAGGAGGCCGGCCAGTTCGCCGACGCCATCTCCATGCACTATTACACCATCGCCACCGGCGAGTGGAGCAACAAGGGCCAGGCCACAGTCTTCGACCAGGCCGTCTACGACTCCACGCTGAAAAACGCCGCCCGGATCGGGGAGATCATGGACGCGCACCTGGCGGTGATGGACCGCTATGACCCGAAGCACCGGGTGGGGCTGATCATCGACGAGTGGGGCACCTGGTATGACGTGGAGCCCGGCACCAACCCCGGCTTCCTCTATCAGCAGAACACCATGCGCGACGCGATGGTGGCCGCCCTGACCCTGAACATCTTCAACGCCCACGCCGACCGGCTGGTGATGGCCAACATCGCCCAGATGGTCAACGTGCTGCAGGCGGTGGTGCTCACCGACGGCGACCGGATGCTGCTGACCCCCACCTACCACGTCTTCGACCTGTTCCGCCCCCACATGGACGCGCAACTGCTCGACAGCGCCGTCTTTGCCGACACCATGGCCGCCAGCGGCCTGAAGCAGATCAGCGCCTCCGCCTCCGTGAAGGACGGCGCGGTCACCGTCACCGCCGCCAATCTGAGCGCGGAAGCACCCGCCGAGGTGCTGCTGAGCGTCGAGGGCTGCGAGGGCAAGGCCGTCAGCGGCCGGATCCTTGCCGGCGATCCCCACGCCTTCAACGATTTCGACACCCCGGACGCTGTCTGCGTCGCGGACTTCACGGACCTGCGGCAGACCGAGCGCGGCCTGTGCCTGACCCTGCCGCCCTGCTCCGTGGCCGCCCTCACCTTCCGTGACTGAGCGCAAGCCCTGCCGCTGCCTGCTGGCCGACAGCCTTCCGGACCTGGCCCGGACCGTGGCGGAGTACATCGCCGCGCTCCCGGAGGACATCCTCGCGCCCGCGCAGGAGCGCGCGGCCCGGCTGGCTGTCTGCCTGCAGTGCCCCTGGCTGCGCGACGGCACCTGCGCGCGCTGCGGCTGCTACGCCGAAGCCCGCGCCGCCAAGAAGGGCCAGCGCTGCCCCGATATTCCGCCCCGATGGAGGTGATCCCGTGCGCAATTCCAACCGGTTATATACCTATCGCTCCTCGCATCAGGAGCGGGAGTACGGCCTGTACTGGTACTCCGGGCTCTGGCGCGTGCTGCGGCCGGTGCTCATCGCCCTGGCGGTGGCCGCGCTGGTCGCCGGGATCTGCGCCACGGTGTGGAACCGGGTCTACGCAAAGTACGCCGCGCCCACGGACCCCGGCGACAGCCGCCCGGTCCTCTTCCGGGTCGAACCCGGCTCCAGCCTCACGCGGGTGGCCAACAACCTGGAGGATGCCGGCCTGATCCGCTCCGCCACGGTGTTCAAGTATTACAGCGACTTCGCGGGCCTGGGCCAGAAGCTGCAGCCCGGCACCTACTCCTTCAGCCCCAACATGGAGATGACCGCCATCGCCGAGGCCCTGACCATGGGCGACGGCGTCCCAATCGTCCGGAACGTCACCCTGATCCCGGGCTGGACGGTGGAGGACTTCGCCGCCAGCCTCGAGGAGAAGGGCGCCATCGACTCGGCCGCCTCATTCCTGGCCAAGTGCAAGACCGGCTCCGACTTCATGGACTACACCCTCGTGGCCGACCTGCGCAACGTCACATCCCGCAAGTACGCCCTGGAGGGCTATCTGGCCGCGGACACCTACGAGTTCTACCTCGACGCCACTGAGGATGACATCATCCGCCGGATGCTGAGCCAGACGGACAAGCTCTTCAGCGAGGCCTGGCTGGAGCGGACCGAAGCCCTCGGCATGGACGTCAACCAGGTACTCACCCTCGCCTCCCTGATCGAGAAGGAGGCCAAGACCGCAGACTTTGCCAAGGTCTCCGCCGTCTTCCACAACCGCCTTCGGGCCGGCATGCCGCTGCAGAGCGACGTCACCATCCACTACATCACCGGCGTGCGCAAGATGGCCCTGGCCGGCTCGGACCTGACCATCAGCAACCCCTTCAACACCTACGCCAACAAGGGCCTGCCCCCCGGCCCCATCTGCAGCCCGTCCGCCGCGGCCATCCAGGCAGCGCTCTACCCCGACGAAACCTATCTGGCCCAGCAGTATCTGTACTTCTGCGCCAAGGACCCCGACAGCGGCGCGCTGGACTTTTCCAGGACCCTGGCGGAGCACGAGCAGAAGGTGGCGGTGTACGCCCCGCTGTGGAAGGCCCGGGACGAGGAGATGGGCATTCAATGAACATACCGGAACTGCTGGCCCCGGCGGGCACCATGGATGCCCTCCGGGCCGCGCTGCACTTCGGCGCCGACGCGGTCTACGGCGGTATGAAGCGCTTCGGCCTGCGGGCGTTCGCGGGCAATTTTGACGAGGACGCCCTGCGGGAAGCCGTCACCCTGTGTCATGGCATGGGGCGGCGTTTCTATGTCACGATGAACGTCTTCCCCTGGGACGACGAGCTGGACGCCTTCGCCGAGGCCGGGCGCTTTGCGCTGGAGGCCGGCGTGGACGCGGCGATCGTGTCGGACCTGGGCGCCATCTGCACACTGCGCGAGCAGGTGCCGGAGCTGCCGCTGCACGTCAGCACCCAGGCCAGCACCGTCAACAGCGCCGCCGTGCGGCATTATCACGCCCTGGGCTGCAGCCGGGTGATCCTGGCCCGGGAGATGCGCCTGAGCCGCATCGCCGCCATGCGCGGACAGATCCCGCCGGACATGGAGCTGGAGACCTTCGTCCACGGCGCCAGCTGCGTGGCCTGGAGCGGGCGCTGCCTGCTCTCCGCCGCCCTGACCGGCCGCAGCGGCAACCGGGGCGCGTGTGCCCAGCCCTGCCGCTGGCAGTACCATGTGGTCGAGGAAAAGCGGCCCGGCGAATACCTCCCCGTGGCCGAGGATGAGCGCGGCACCTACCTGTTCTCCGCCCGGGACCTGAATCTGATGCCCCTGCTGCCGGATCTGTGCGCAGCGGGGGTCTCCAGCCTGAAGATCGAGGGCCGGATGAAGACCGAGTACTACGTCGCGGTGACCGTGGGCGCCTACCGCCGGGCGCTGGACCTGCTCGCGCAGAGCGAGGCCGCCTTCCGCGAAGCGCTGCCGTCCCTGACGGACGAGCTGCGCGCCGCCAGCCACCGGCTCTCCGACACGGGCTTCCTGCTCGAGGATCCGCCGGAGCCCGCCGGTGCCGAGGGCTTCTCCCAGACCCGGGAGTACGTCGCCCGGGCCCTGACCGACGCCGCGGCCGGCGCCGAAGCCGATTTCCTGCTGAAAAACCGCTTTCACCGCGGCGACGCCCTGGAGCTGATGACGCCCGCGGGCATCACCACCTTCACCGCGCCGGACTTCCTCCTGCCCCGGACCGGGGAGCGCCTGGACACCCACGGCATTGCCGGGGACGTGATCCGCATGGCCCTCCCCTGCGCCGTGCGGGCCGGGGACATGGTCCGGGGACCGGTACGCAATCACAGAGAGGGATGACCTGACTCCTATGAACCCTTCAACGCGGACCTTCCGGTCCGAAACGGCCGCCTTTTTCAAGGGCTGCGTGGATCACCCGCGTCTGGCCCGCCGCATCGCCATCGTGCTCGTGAGCGTCATCGCCATGGGCCTGTGCGTGATGGTGTTCAACGCCCTGGGCGTGGGCACCGATCCCTTTGCCTGCTTCTCCTACGGCATGGCGGAGAAGCTCGGCGTCTCCCTGGGGACTTTTGAGGCCATCTTCCACACCGTCACGTTCCTGGTGGTGTTTTCGCTGGACCGGAAGCTGTTCGGGCTGGGCAGCCTGGCCAACATGTTCCTGGTGGGCTACTCGGCCGACTTTTTCACCTGGCTGCTGGGAGACACGGTGCCGGTACACCCGGATCCGGGGACGCAGCTGCTCTGGTTCGTCCCCTTCGCGGCGCTGTTCCTGGTGTCCGTGGCCGCCTACATCGTCTGCGGGCTGGGCACCTCGCCCTACGACGCCGCGCCCACGCTCCTGCACGAGCGGGTAACCCATCCCCGCTGGCCGCGCCTGCCCTTCCGGGTGACCCGCATGGCCTGGGACTGCGGCTTTGCGCTGCTCGGCCTGGCCGTGGGCGGCTCGTTCGGCTGGATGACCGTCCTGTGCGGCGTGGGCCTCGGCCCGGTCATCGACTGGATGGCCCGGATGATGAAGGGCATCATCGACTGATTATCCCATGGCCCGGCCGCCCTGCCGGCCAAGGAAGGAGCTTGCTCATGGCGACCCGGAAAAAACCCGCCGTCTTTCCCCAGACCCAGGGCGAGGAATTCGTCCGCGACACCTACCGCCTGCTGCTGGACCGCGAGCCAGACCCCGAGGGCATCGAGGCCCAACTGGAGGCCATGGCGCACGGCGTCAGCCGGGAGCGGCTGTTTTTTGAGGTCCGCGTCTCCCCGGAGGGCTGCCGGCGCTCCGTGCCGGTGCTGAACCTGCGCCTGGGCGAGATCCGCGCCCGGGACCTGCTGGCCCTCAAGGGCGTGTGCTTCGCCGACGGCCTCTATCTTGCGCTGCTTGGCCGCACGCCCGACGACGCGGAGGCCGCCGCCGTCCTGCAGGCCCTGGCCCAGGGTTCGCCCCGGGAGAGCCTGATGGGCGCGGTGGCGGAATCCGAGGAGGCAAAAGCGCTCGGCACCGTCCTGACCGGCCTGCGCCGGGCCCAGGCCTCGGGCCGGGCCAAGCTCGTCCTGGGCCGCGTGCCCGGGCTGGGCGGGGTCCTGCGCCGCCATGAAGCCCGGGCACAGAACGGACGCCGCGCCGGCGGATACCGTGGCGGTGCGAGCCAGCTGCAGCTGGACGGTCTGGCCCGTCGGGTCGGCCTGCTGGAGCAGGACGGCGCCCTGGAGGAGCTGCGGCGCGAGGTGGACCAGCTGCGCGGCGAGGTGCAGGTGCTCACCCTGCAGCTGGAGCGGCGGGATTCCCTGGCGGACTGTACCGCTTTCCGTGCCTTCGCGGACCAAGAGCGGGGCAGCCGGGAGGACGTGCTGGCGCAGCTGACCGCCTATGACGGCGTCATCGCCCAAGTCCGGGAAACCAACGGAAAGGACCTGTACGCCGCCGACCTGGGCTGCGGCCGGGGCGAGTGGCTGGAGAAGCTCACCGGCCTGGGCATTCCCGCCCTGGGCGTGGACCGGGACGAGACTGCGCTGCGGCTCTGCGGGGAGCGCGGCCTGGAGACGGTCCGGGCCGACCTGCTGACCTGGCTGCGGGCCTGCGCGAGCGCGTCCCTGGACCTGGTGACCCTCTTCCGGACGGCGGAATACCTGCCGGCCGGCGAGGTGGCGCAGGCCCTGGCCGAATGCCATCGGGTGCTGCGGCCCGGCGGCGCGCTGATCGTGGAGACGCTGAACCCGGAGAACCCGGACGTGGCCGCCGGCGGCTTTGCGCTCGACCCCACCCGGGTCACTCCGCTGCCGCCCGCGCTGCTGGAAGCGCTGGTCCGGGGGTCCGGTTTCGCGCAGACCGCCCTGCTGCCGGAAGGGACCCGTGGGGAAAAGCCCCGCGTTTACGCGGTGTTCGCCTTCCGCGAAGCCTGACGGGGGTGCGGCATGAGAATCCTGATCTGCAATGAGCGCTTCCTGTTCCGCTACGGCGTGGACCGGTGCCTGCTGATGCTCAGTCAGTGCTGGCGCCGCGCGGGCCACGAAGTCATCATGATGGGCAGCCGCCTGGATCCCGCCGCGGTGGGCAAGTCCTCGGACCGCTTCCTGGCCGTCCCGGAGGCCCCGGAGTACATCTCCGGCAACGCCTTCACCCTGGGCTGGCTGCGGGACCACTGGGACGAATGGTTCACCCCGGAGACCGCGCCGGACCTGGCCCTGGTGGCCGGCTGGCCTTTTTACGCCTGCATCGGCTTCCTCCGGGACCGCTGCGGCTGCTGCGTGGTGCAGGATTACGGCGGCGTGCCCACGGACGGCATGGCCGACGGGCCCCGCGCCGTTCAGCGGGAGCTGCGCAGGCTCCGGCTGGAGCATCTGCCCCGGGCCAGCCGCATCGTGGCCATCAGCCGCTTTCTGGAGGAAACCCAGAGCAAGCCCGACGCCGCCGGGCAGGTCCCCACCGCCGTGGTGCACTGCGGCACGGACCATATCCTGCACAACCTCTGGGACCGGAAGGACCTGGATCTGGAGGAGAGCGACGTCCTCGCCCGGATCCGGGCCTTTAAGGCCGCGGGAGAGCGCATCCTCTTCCAGCCCGGCCGCTGGGAGGACGGCAACTACAAGAATTCCGCGGCCAGTGTCGCTCTGTCGCAGCGCCTGACCCGGGAGGGCATCCCCCACCGCATCCTGGTGCTCGCGGATCAGGCGGCCCTGCCCCCGGAGGCGCAGGAGCGCTTTTTCGGCCTGGGCTTTGTGGACGACGAGACCATGCGGGAAGCCATGGCCCTCTCAGACGTGGGCATCTCCCCCACCCTCTGGGAGGGCTTTGACCTGCCCCTGGGCGAGATGCAAGTGCTGGACCGGCCGATGTTCGTGCTGAACGTGGGTGCACACCCGGAGGTGGTCTGCGACCCGTATTTCCTCTGCGCGGACATGGCGGAGATGGCGGACAAGGTGACCGCCTTCCTGCGGGAGGGGCTGCCCTTCGGCGAAGCGGCCTTCCGCGAGCGCTGCGAGGCCTTCCGGCAGCGCTTCACCTGGCAGAAGAGCGCCGACGGCCTGATGGCGGAGTTCCGCAGGGCGCTGCTGGACGAGACCCTCCTGCTGGCGGATGTGACCTACGCCTGCCACGACACCGCCAACAACGGCGTCATACGGGTGACCCGCAAGCTCACCCGCTTCCTGCAGCAGCGGGTGAACACCGTCTTCGTCCTCTGGGACAGTGAACTGGGCGCCTACGTCCTGCCCACCGGCGAAGAGGCGGAAACGCTCTGCGCCTTCACCGGGCCGGACCCGGACCGCATCCGCCACCGCTCCCCGGACAGCGGCCCCCGGGTCCTGCTGGGGGACCTGCTGCTGTCCCTGCCCGGCAGGCGCCGGATGCTGCTGTGGATCGAGACCGCCCAGGGGGATGTGATGCGGCAGGCGCTGCCCTGGCTGCAGACCCACCGGATCGCGGCGGCGGCGGTGTTTCACGACGCGATCCCCGTGCTGCGGCCGGAGCTGTGCAGCCCGGAGGTGCGGGAGAACCACGGCGCCTACATGGAGGCCCTGGCGGACTGCCGCCTGGTGCTGCCCACCGCCGCCCACAACGGGGAGGACCTGGCCCGCTTCTGGGCAGCGCGCGGCCTGCATCCCGCGGCTAAAATCCGCACGGCCGCCCTGGCCGCGGAGATGGACGGTATTCCCCGGGTCACCGAGGCGGACGCCGCGCCGTCCGCGGACCCGGTGCGGGTGCTCTTTGTCTCCACCCTCGAGCCCCGGAAGAATCACATCCGCTTCCTGAAGGCGGTCGAGCGGATGCTCGCGGCTCACCCCGAGCTGGCCGGGCGCACCCTGTTCCGTCTGGTGGGCAAGCGCTATGCAGGCAAGGAGGAGATCGCCGATTTCGTGGAGCGCTTCTGCGCCGCGCACCCCAACGTGCAGTGGCTGGGCGTGGTGGACGACGACGCCCTGCGGCGGGAATACAGTGCCTGCGACTTCACAGCCTACCCCTCGGAGATCGAGGGCTTCGGCATGCCCATCATCGAGAGCCTCTGGGCCGGCAAGCCCTGCCTGTGCAGCAATGCCGGGAGCATCGGCGAGCTGGCTGCGGCGGGGGGCTGCCTCGCGGTGGACGTGACCGACGAGCAGGCCATGGCCGACGCCCTGTACCGGCTGGTCAGCGATCCCGCGCTGCGCCTGCGCCTGCGGCGGGAGGCCGTCTCCCGCCCCATCACTACCTGGAATGCATATGCCGACGATGTGGCCGCCGCGCTCGCGGACTGCCCCGTCCACTTCCCCGGCGACTGGGACCCCGCACTGCCGCAGCCGGTCATCGACGGCCTGCGCGGCTGCTTCGAGGGCTGGACCGGCCGGCGGGTCATCGCGGTCAGCAACTATTATCCCCCGGCCTTCATCGGCGGCGCGGAGCTCATCGCGCACCGGCAGCTGCAAACCCTGCTGGCGGACGGCCTGGCCCGAGGCGTGGCCTTCTCCCTGGATGTGAGCATGACCCAGCCGGAGGGCACCGTCACCCTGGACACCTGGGAGGGCGTGCCGGTGGTCCGCCTGGCCCTCTCCCCCGCCGTGTTCGACCCGGAGGGCATCCACTTCTTCCACCCGGTGATCAACAGCGTTTTCCGGGCCCTGTGCGACCTGGTGAATCCCCACATCGTGCACTGCCACAACATGTTCGGCATGTCCATGGGCGTGATCGACGTCGCCCGGGCGGCCGGCGCGAAGGTCTTCATGACCCTCCACGACGTGTGGGGCGTGTGCATCCGCAACACCATGCTGACCGACGACGGCCGGGTGTGCGGGGATCTCTTCGCCTGCGAAGCGTGCAGAAAAAACCTGACGCTGGACGGCATCCGCATCCCGACGGGCGTGCGCCGTGGCTACCTGCGCCGGATGTTTGAAAAGGCCGACGCCCTAATCTCCCCCAGCCGCTCCCACGCCGCCATCTACCGGCGCGGCGGCTTTGACATGCACCGTCTGCACGTGGTGTGGAACGGCATCGATACGCAGGCGTTCGCGGACTGCGCGCCCACGCCGTCGCCCCGGGTCCGCGTGACCTTCGTGGGGTACTTCGGCCGCCACAAGGGGCTGGACGTCCTGGTCCGTGCCCTGGGGAGGCTCAACCGCCCGGACCTGTGCGTCCGGCTGGTAGGGAGCGGTGCGGAGGCGTCCGCGCTGCGCGCCCTGGCGGCCTCCCTGGGCGTCGCGGACCGGCTGGAATTCCCGGGCCGGGTGGACAACCGGGAGATCGCCCGGGTCTACCGGGACACCGACATCTACTGCCTGCCCTCCGTCTGCCCGGAAAACCAGCCCGTCACGATCACCGAGGCCATGGCCTGCGGCATTCCCGTGGTGGCCTCCGATCTGGGCGGCTGCCCGGAGCTGGTGGCCGACGGCGAGACGGGCCTGCTGTTCCCCGCCGGGGACGACGAGGCCCTGGCCGCCTGCCTGGCCCGGCTCGCGGACGACCCGGCCCTTCGCCGCCGCATGGGCGAGGCCGGCCGTCGCCGCATCGCCGGCGCGGACCTCCACGTTCAGGCCGCGCGGCTCGCGGACCTCTATGACAGCGTGCCCGCCGCACCGGCGGTCTCCGGCAAAAAGGTCATCCTGATGAAGGGCACCGTGCTGCCGCCCCGGGTGGACCGGGTCACGGCCTGCGACGTGCTGCTCCGGGATTGGATCCTGGACCCCGCCGACTTGCGTCAGGCTGTGGCTGCGGTCCTGCTGCCCGGCGAGCGCTTCACCCCCACAGAGCTGCAGCGCGCCAGGGCCCTCGGCCTGACGCTGCTGGTCCCGGAGGAGGCCCAGGAAG
This sequence comes from uncultured Clostridia bacterium, assembly GCA_946410395.1. GTDB lineage: Bacteria > Bacillota > Clostridia > Christensenellales > Aristaeellaceae > RUG11272. The sequence goes on along the minus strand of CAMKAE010000025.1, from coordinate 3,691 downwards.
CCCTGGGCGACACCAGCTGCCCTGTGGAGGTCTACGCGGACCGGCCGGCGCTGCTGCGGCTGCTGGCGCGGTTCTGAGCGGTTTCACGCCCTCCGCCGGATTGCAAAAACCGCTTGACAATCTTTTCGCCTTCTGTTACAATTCATCGCGTTATCAGTTTATCACTTTATCACGCTGAATCGGAGGCAAGGCCATGTCCGTGAAAAAGCTGCAGATTCCCACGGGGATGCAGGACACGCTGCCCGGCGAGTGCGAGGCCCGGAACCTGCTGGAGGAGCGCTTCCGGGCGCTGTTCCGCTCCTTCGGATACCGGGAGATCCGCACGCCCGTCCTGGAGTACTACGACACGCTGTCCGAGCGCCCCTACGGCTACCGGCCGGAGCATGTGTGGAAAACCTTTGACCGCAGCGGGCGGATCCTGACCCTGCGGCCGGACTCCACGATCCCCGCCGCGCGCATGGCGGCCGGTCCGCTGGGCCGGGCAGAGCTGCCCCTGCGCCTGTGCTATCTCCAGAGCGCCGCGGCGTATCAGGTGGACACGCTGTCCATGCTCTGCGAGCAGCCCCAGGCGGGCGTCGAGCTCATGGGCGAATCCGGCTCCCTGGCGGACGCGGAGGTCATCGGCCTGGCGGTGGACTGCCTGAAGGCGGCGGGCCTGCAGGCCTTCCAGATCGAGCTGGGCCAGGCGGCCTTCTTCACGGGCTTTCTGCGGGAGGCCGGCCTGAGCGACAGCCAGGCCCATGAGGTCCGGCAGCTGGTGGAGCGCAAGGACGCCCTGGGCATTCAGATGTATCTGCGCCAGGAGAGCATCTCCGCGGAGGTGACGGACCGGTTGATGCGCCTGCCTCGGCTGTACGGGGACGCGACGGTGCTCGACGAGGCGGAGGCGCTGACGCAGTCTCCGGAGTGCCTGGCCGCCCTGCGCAACCTGCGCGAAGTGATCGCAACCCTGGAGCGCACGGGCTGCGAGGCGGAGGTGACCATCGACCTGGGCATGGCGCAGGAGGCCGGGTACTACTCCGGCATCATCTTCCGGGGCCATGCCGCCGGGGCCGGCCAGCCCATCCTGTCCGGCGGCCGCTATGACGGCCTGACGGAGCGCTTCGGCCGGCAGATGCCCGCCGTCGGCTTCGCCCTGATGACCAAGCTGCTGATGATCGCCCTGGAGCGGCAGGGGGCGCGCTTTGAGGCCTCCCCGCTCGATGTGCTCATCGCCTGCGACCCTGCCTGCGCCGGGGACGCCCTGCGCAGGGCCGCGGCTCTCCGGGCCGAAGGCCGCAGCGTGGCGATGATCTACCGGGTGGACCGGGAGAGCCTGCTGCGCCATCTGGACGCCGGGGACGCCCGGGAGGGCCTGCTGTTCACCCCCGCGGGGACCGAGCGCATCGCGAAGGAGGTGAAGCGCTGATGGAACCCATGCTGACCTTTGCCCTGGCCAAGGGACGTCTGGCCGAACAGACCTTCGACCTGCTCGAGCGCATGGGCATCGACTGCCATGAGGCCCGCAATCCCGGCCGGCAGCTGGTGCTGTGGGACCGGGTTCAGAACATCCGCTTCATCCTGGTCAAGCCCAGCGACGTGCCCACCTATGTGGACCACGGCGTGGCGGATCTGGGCGTGGTGGGCAAGGATACCCTGATGGAGGCCGAGCGGCCCCTCTATGAGATGCTGGACCTGGGCTTCGGCCGCTGTCGCCTGTGCGTGGCGGGCTTCCCGGAGGCGCAGGCCGCCTCGGTGGAGCACGCCACCTTCCGCGTGGCCACCAAATACCCGGCCATCGCCCGGCGCTGGTGGCGCTCGCAGGGCAAGCCCATCGAGATCATCGAGCTGCACGGATCGGTGGAGCTGGGGCCGGTCATCGGCCTGAGCGACGTGATCCTGGACATAGTGGAGAGCGGCTCCACGCTGAAGGCCAACGGCCTGAGCGTGCTGGAGACCGTCTGTGACGTATCCGCCCGCCTGGTGTGCAACCGGGTGAGCCTGAAAACCAAGAGAGACCGCATCCGCTGGGTCATTGACGGCCTGGAGGCGCAGGTGCGGGAGAATGCTTGATTCGGAATTCGGAATGCGGAATTCGGAATGAAGTGAGCGAGAGGAGAGCTTTGGATGATTCCGGTGATTCGATATGAGGATGCGGAAGCCCTGAAGGGGCGGGTCATGGCCCGGAGCCAGCTGACCAACGAGGCCGTGACCGAAAAGGTCAAGGCTATCATCGCGCGCATCCGCGCCGAGGGCGACGCCGCCCTCTTTGACTACACGAAGCAGTTTGACCGGGTGACCCTCACCGCGGACACGGTGCAGGTGACCCGCGCGGAGATCGACGCCGCCTACGCCAAGGCGGAGCCCGCCTGGATCGACGCCATGCGGGAAGCCGCCCGGCGCGTCACTGCCTTCCACGAGAAGCAGAAGCAGAACACCTGGATCGACTTTCAGCCCGGGATCGCCCTGGGCCAGAAGATCACGCCCCTGAATCGCGTGGGCGTGTACGTCCCGGGCGGCACGGCGGCCTATCCCTCCTCGGTGCTGATGAACGTGCTGCCGGCGAAGGTGGCGGGGGTGCGGGAGATCGTTATGGCGACCCCGCCCGGCCCCGACGGCACGGTCTCCTATCCCCTGACGCTGGTCGCGGCGGACATCGCGGGCGTGGACCGGATCTACAAGATCGGCGGCGCCCAGGCCATCGCGGCCCTGGCCTTCGGCACGCAGAGCATCCCCCGGGTGGACAAGATCACCGGCCCGGGCAACATCTATGTGGCCATGGCCAAGCGCGAGGTCTTCGGCCATGTGGGCATCGACATGGTGGCCGGCCCCAGCGAGGTGCTGGTGGTGGCGGACGACAGCGCGGATCCCCGCTGGGTGGCCGCGGACCTGCTGAGCCAGGCGGAGCACGATCCCCTCGCGGCGGCCATCCTGGTGACCGACAGCCAAGCCCTCGCCGAACAGGTGGACGCCGAGCTGGCCCGTCAGACGGCCCTGCTTCCCCGCAGGGAGGTCGTGGAGAAGAGCCTGTCCGCCTATGGCACCGCCGTGGTGTGCCCGGATCCGGACGCCTGCGCCGAGATCGTCAACGCCATCGCGCCCGAGCACTGCGAGCTCTACGTCCGGGAACCCTACGCCCTGCTGCCCAAGATCGACAACGCCGGCGCCATCTTCCTGGGCCCCTGGTCCCCGGAGCCCCTGGGCGACTATCTGGCCGGGCCCAACCACGTGCTGCCCACCAGCGGCACCGCCCGCTTCTTCTCTCCGCTGAACGTGGACGACTTCGTCAAGAAGAGCAGCATCATCTGCGCCACCCGGGAAGAGCTGGCGAGCGTCAGCGATCAGGTGATCCTCCTGGCCCAGAAGGAGGGACTGGACGCGCACGCGAACGCCGTGGCGATCCGGTTCGGGAAGGAAATCCGGTAATTCGGAATTCGGAATTCAGAATTCAGAATTTGTTTCGATTCTCAGATAGGTGTAACTATTCAGTCCTGCCAAGGAACCCTTCCACCGCAAGCGGTCCCCCTCCCCTTTCAGGGGAGGCTTTGAGTAACTTTGAACCCTTGTCTCCCCTGAAAGGGGAGATGTCGCCGCAGCGACAGAGGGGTTTTAGCAAAAGCGAATCGTACGACTGAATAGATACAGATAGGTTTACAGATCAAGTAACGGTATGCGTCCGAAGGTCCAGGGCGATCGGAAAGCCGCCAGTCCG
>CAMKAE010000024.1 GCA_946410395.1 uncultured Clostridia bacterium | reverse complement strand
GCCTGGTCCGGCGGCATGCAGCCGCAGGACATTTCCGGTTCCCAGCCGCCCCTGGGCTACACCGCCTTCTCCGGCCCTCAGCAGACCCAGGTCCCCGGCCCGGAGGAAGAGGAGATTCCGGCGGGCTTCGGCTATGTGGCGGGCAGCGATTACCGCCCCCGCAGCTATCTGCAGTGGTGGCAGGTGCTGGTGATGGTACTGGCGGTGGTCACCGCGGCGGTGATCGTGGTGGTGAGCGTGGTGCTGCCTGCCGGGAACAAAGCCCCGGCCGACGACGGCACGGGCGGCGTGCTGCGCAATCTGGGCCTGGATCCCTCCGCCTACGCGCTGGTTCGGGCGGCCTCCATCGACAGCGCCTACACCGGCGACGCGCTGATCGTCCGGGACGAGGCGGTCTATGACCAGGACGGCGTCACCAGCGTCAGCTATACCGCCCGGGAAGGGCAGACCGTCTACTACAACACCGACATCTGCAAGGTCTTCGCGGCCAGCACCTCGACCAGCGCCATCACCGCGCTGCAGAACTACCGCGACCAGATCCGGGCGTACCAGCGCGACCTGCTCGACAGCGAGACCAACATCGCCGGCGAGCGCTACCAGCGGGACAGCGCGCTGCTGGAGAACGTGCGGCTGGCCCGGAACATCATCGCCGGGGAGGCGGGGAGCCTGGCCAACCAGGAGGACCAGCTGACGGCCGCCATCAGCGCCCGTCAGGCCTATATCCGGGCGGCCTATGCCAACGACCAGCAGCTGAGCCGCGCCTACAGCGACCTGCAGGCCCAGCAGCAGAGCATCGACGCCTACACCCGCAACTACAAGGCGATGGAGACTGCCATCGTCAGCTTTTACGCCGACGGCTATGAGTACGGCCTGAACCTGAACAGCTATGCGGATTACACAGCGGCGGACGTGCGGCGCATGATCAACGGCGCCAAGCCCCCCGTCGAGGTCAAGAACAAGCAGATCATCTACCGGACCGTCAAGGACAGCCGCTGGGTGGTGCTGATGCTGGCCGACGACCGGGAATGGGTGCCGGTGGAAGGCCAGGTGCTGCTGCTGTATCTGGAGAGCTCCTCGGCGGGGGAGAACGCCCTGCTGGCGACGGTGGAGAGCCACAGCCACACCGGCGGCGAGCTGATGGTGACCCTCTCCCTGGACAGCGGCGTGAGCAACGCCCTCTACACCCGCTCCACGCGGGTGACGGTGCAGGACGCCTCCGACGCCCTGCTGGTGCCCGAGCAGGCCATCTACATCCAGGATGGGCTGGAGGGCGTGGTCATCAACGATTACGGCACCGAGTCCTTTGTGCCGGTGCACGTGCTGCGCCGGGACGCCGGCGGAGCGTATGTCACCTCCGTGACCCAGGGCATCCTCCGGGAGGGCATGGCGGTGCGGCTGTTCAAGTGAGCCTTCGGGAGGCGTTGACAGATGGAGAGAGAAGCGCTGCGGCAGCACCTGGAGCAGGTCCGGGCCGCGATCCGGGAAGCCGCGGGGGACCGTCCCCTGCCCAGGCTGGTGGCGGTGACGAAGACCCACCCGCTGGCGGACATCCTGCCCCTGGCGGAGATGGGCGTGACGGACGTGGGAGAGAACCGCGTGCAGGAGCTGCGGGAAAAGCTCCCGGAGCTGAACAAAAACTTCCGCGTTCACCTCATCGGGAGGTTGCAAAGCAACAAAGTAAAGTATATAATAAATGAGGTATGCCTGATTCACTCGCTGGACCGGTGGTCCCTGGCGCAGGAGATCGACCGGCAGGCCGGCCTGCACGGGGTGCGGATGCCGGTGCTGATCCAGGTCAGCCCGGCCGGCGAGCCGCAAAAGGGCGGCATGGCGCCTGAGGAGGTGCCGGATTTCATCCGCGCGGCGGCAAAGCTGCCCGGCCTGGACATCCGGGGCCTGATGGCCGTCATGCCGGACACCCGGGACGAAGCCCTGCTGACCCGCCTGTTCACGGACATGCGCACGCTCTTTGAGCGCATGCGGGACGAGGCGGTACAGGATACGCGGATCGAGGAGCTCTCCATGGGGATGTCGGGGGACTTCCCCCTGGCGGTGCGCTGCGGCGCCACCATGGTGCGCGTGGGCAGCGCGATCTTCGGGCCCAGAAGCTGATTTTTTCCGGAGGCTCTGCCTCCGCTGAACGGATAGAGAAGGAGAAGCAAAATGGCGATCTCACGGTTCTTCTCGTCGGTCGCGGACAAGTTCCAGAAGGGACCCTTTTACAGCGAGGAGTCCAATCTGCCCGGCGGCGGACGGTCCGGCTATCACCCGGAGGCGCAGCAGCGTGTGCGGCGCTCCCGGATCACCGGCACGCAGGCGCAGCGCGCGGCGGCGCAGTCCCCGGTCTTCCGGGGAAGCGGCGCGGCCCAGTTCGGCCAGCCGGGCTATACCGGATACTCCGTGGGCTATCAGGCCGCGCCGGCCTTCACCCAGCCCGGCGCGCCTTTGGCGCCGTCCTATACGCAGCCCGGCGCGCCTCAGGCCCCGGTGACCACGGCCCAGAGCGCCCTCTTCGCGCAGCCCCCGGCCACGGCGCAGCCCGCCGGATACCGCCAGGGCGCGAACGCCTACCGCCGGCCCGAGACGGCGGCCCAGAGCGCGGTGTACCGCCAGCCCATGGCCGCCGGGCAGAACTTCCCGCTGCCGCAGAGCATGCCCGCCCCGGTCCAGGCCGGCGCGGCACAGCCCCGGATGGGCCTGAACGGCGGCTATGCCCCGCAGACGCCGGCCGCGTCCATGAGCGCGCCCCCGGCGGGCAGCCAGGTACAGATTCCCGGCATGCAGCGCCCGGTCACCTTCCAGGCGGCCAACAGCCAGCCCCCCGTGATCTACCAGCGGCCCGGCTTCGCGGGCGGTGACACCCCATCCGAGCCCGCGCCGGCCCAGCCCGCGCAGCGGCGCTCAGGGCGCGCGGAGATCGGCTACTCCGGCGGAATCCCCGTGGACGACGAGCCCACCCAGCGCAGCAGCGTGGCGATCCCCGTGACCCCCAGCGGCTATCAGGGCCTTGCGCAGCCTGCGCCCCAGCCCAACCGGGGCAAGGCGGTCAAGAACCGCTATGCCGCCCAGGGCAGCCGGTACGGGAAAGGCGCGGCGGACGGCGGCTACCAGCAGAATTTCGCCCAGAAACAGGACAAGCCCTATCAGTCGAAGTTCCAGCTGGGCGGCGATACCGGCTTTGGCGTGAAGCAGCGGGAGGACGCGCGCAAGGACCGTGCCGCTCAGCCCTCGGCGCCTGTGCAGCCCTCTGAACCTTTCGCCGCGCAGCCCCAGCCCTTCCAGCCGACGGCCCAGCAGGCGATGCAGCCCTGGCAGCCGCCGGTGCAGCCCGCCCAGCCTGTGCAGCCGATGCAGCCCGCGCAGCAGCCGGACAACCTGAGCTACATGCCCAATATGTTCGTGGGCAATGACGGCACGGCGTACCGCCATGTCGAGCGCCTGACCCAGCCGATGTCCGCCTCCACCTGCTATCGCCTGATCGAGTTCATGCGCAACGGGGAGAGCGTGATCGTCAACACCGAGCTGATCCGGGACGAGCGCGAGAACCAGCGCTGCCTGGACCTGCTCTACGGCGCGGCCTACACCATGAACTGCACCTTCACCCGCATCTCGGCGCGGAGCATCTACCTGATCGCGCCGGCCACGGTGACGGTCATCGCCTACGAGTCCATCCGGCAGATGAACGAGCAGGACGCCGCGGTGCGCTGGCCCGGCGCCGAGAGTGCCATCCTCAGCGGCAAGCGGCCCAAGCGGCCGCCGGTCTTCGGCAACTACCGCGCCGTAGAGTGACGGGAGGCCGCCATGCTGACACTGTACAGAGTCGTCAACTGGGTCTTCAGCGTTTTCAGTCTGATCCTGCTGGCGTATGTCATCCTGTCCTTCGTCCGGCCGAGACCCAACTGGTTCACCGAGGCGCTCAACCGCCTGGTGGACACGGTGCTCAACCCCATCCGCCGCTTCCTGAGGGCGCGCTTGCCCGTCCAGATGCAGATTCTGGACTGGTCGCCGCTGGTGGTGTATCTGCTGATGCGCCTGGTGCTGCTGGTGCTGCGGCTGTTTGTGGTGGGCAGCATATGGTGACGATGGAGGATCTGTGGCTGCGGGAGTGCGCTGTGCGCGCGGCGAAATCGCAGCGGGCGGTGACCGGGCGCTTCATCCCGGCGGAGGACGTGCCCCGGGCGGTTCACGAGGCCCGGGAGGCCGGCGTCCTGGCGGCCTTTGACGGCGGCCGGGAAGGCGCGGAACGCCTGCAGGTCTGCTTCTACCCGGAAGGGGAAGAACCGGCGTTTGACCTGCAGTGGGTCCGGATCGGCTGGAATGCCCGCTTCTCTGCGCCGGATCACCGGGATCTGCTCGGGAGCCTCATGGCCCTGGGCACAGACCGGAGCTGGATGGGCGACCTGGTGACGGCCGACGGCTGCGCGTATCTGTGCGCGATGCCGGTGTTCGCGGCGCGCCTGCCCGCTGAATGGCGGGAGGCCGGCCGGACGGCCCTGCGGGTGAGTCTGATGGACAGCCCGCCGCAGCTCGAAGCCCCCGAGGGCACCGCCGTCAGCGGAACCGTGGCCTCCCTGCGCCTGGACTGCCTGCTGGCCGAGGCCCTGCGGCTCTCCAGAGCCCAGGCCGCGGAGCGCATCCGGCGGGGAGACGTGAGCGTCGGCCATCACCCGGAGGAGCGCGTGGACCGGCTGATCGCGCCGGGGGAGATCATCAGCGTCCGGGGCACCGGGCGGGTCATTCTGCGGGAGGCCGGAGCGCCCAACCGCAAGGGCCGGCTGCCAGTGCGGCTGGCGCTGTTTGTCCGGGACCGCTGACAGCCCGGATCACAAAACCGAAAGGAGTTCAGCCATGAGCGAGAGAATCACCATCCAGACCATTGTGGACAAGGAGTTTGACGTCAAGCCCCGGGGTTATGACCGGGAGGCGGTGGACGCCTTCCTGGACGAGATCTGCGATGAGTTTGAGCGGATGAACAACGAGCAGGCTGCGCTGAAGCAGCAGCTGCTGGAGGCCCAGGCCGCCGCGAGCCGCGCCGCCGCCCAGCCCGCGCCCGAGGCCGTGCCCCAGGTCACCAAGGTGGTGCCGGTAGCCAAGCCCGCGGAGGAGAAAAAGCCCGAGCCCGAGCTGAAGATGGCCGCGGCTGACGACAGTAACACCCGGATCCTGGCCATGCTGGAGATGGCAGCCAAGGTGAAGGAAGAGACCATCGCCGAGGCCAAACAGCAGGCGGAGAAGCTCATCGAGCAGGCCAACGAGGAGGCCCGGGCCCGCATCGGGGACCTGGCGGCGGAGCGCGACAGCCTCACCAACCAGGTGGACGCCCTGAAAAAGACGGTCGCGGATTACCGCACCCGCTTTGAAGCTCTGCTGCAGGCGCAGCAGGAAGCCATGGACAAGATCAACGATCTGTGAGCCGGGCCGCGCAGCGTCCTGACGATGATCCGAACGGGAGACGCACCGGCAGCGGTTCGCCTTCCGTTTTTCTTTGAAAATGCGGAGTGTTTTCATTCAAGGTGTTAAATAGTACTTCGTACTATTTATGATGAGTTCACTTGAGCGCGGCACAGAGGAGAGAACGGCATGGAACGGCATTTTCTGGTCGGCAGTTATGCGCAGGCGGGAACGGCAAGCCTGTTCCGGGTGATCCTGGACACACAGACCGGCGCGCTGCGCTGCGCCTGGGCCTGCGGCGACGCGGAGAACCCCTCCTGGCTGCTGCCCCATCCCGGCGGAGCGCTGCTCTATGCCGTGGAGGAGCGGGTGCCGGAGGGACGGCTGGCGGTGTTTGCCCGGGATGGCGACGGCTGGACGCTGCGCCGGCGCTTCCCGGCAGGCAGCGCGCCCTGCCACCTGGCGCTGGACGACCGGGCGCGCTTTCTCTTTGTCAGCAACTACATGGACGGCACGCTGGACGTCTGGGCGCTGGACGAGACCGGCATGCCCCGCACGCGAACGGACCGTATCCGGCACGAGGGACATGGGCCCAACGCGGAGCGCCAGGAGGGCCCTCACATCCACTCCGCCCTGGTGCTTGATGACCGGGTGTATGTGGCGGACCTGGGACTGGACCGGGTGGCGGTGTACCGCCTGGACCGGGAGACCGGCCGGCTCGCGCCCGAGACGAGCCTGGGCTTTCCGGCCGGGTGCGGCCCGCGCCACACCTGCGCCGTACCGGGACATCCCGCGCTGCTGCGGGTCAACGCGGAGCTGGGCGGACAGGTCTTCACCGTGAACCGCTTCACCGGAGAGATCCTGCAGACCCGGCGCGCCCTGCCGGCGGACTTTGCGGAGCCGTTCCGGGTCAGCGCGATCCGGCAGGCAGGGGACACGGTGTACACCGGCTGCCGCGAGTGCGAGTGCGTGGCCCTGTTTCCCGCCGGCCCGGACGGGCTGCTGGGCGAGCCGGCATACCACATGCATGACCGGAAGACGCCCCGGGACGTGTGGATGGACGAAACCTGGTGCCTGACGGCGGACGAGGGCTCTGGCGGCGTCTCGCTGCTGCGTCGGGAGGGCCTGCGCCTCCGGCCCGCGGCCTTCCTGTCCCTGGCGCCCGCGCAGCCCACCTGCGTGGTTCCGCTGAAATAAACGAAAAGAGGCAAGGACATGCTTGCGATCCTCTACCTGATCCCGTACCTGCTCTGCGGCGTGCTGATTGCGGAATGGCTGCTGCCGCGGGTGCGGCCGCTGAACCGGCTGTGGCTGGGCCTGTCGCTGGGCGTGCTGCTGATGATGTGGCTGCCGGCGCTCTTTGCCTTTGCGCTGCGCTTTTCCCGTGCGGCGCACATGGCGGCCTGGGCTGCGCTGGCCGTGCTGACGGCCGGGGCCTGGGCGGCGCGGGACCGCCGCGAGCCGGTGCGCTGGGACCGGGAGGAGTGGTTTCAGCTGCTGGCGGCGATGTGCGTGGCGGTGCCGCTGACGGTCCTTTTCGCTTATCTGCAGTATACGCATGTGTACCGGCCGGACGCGACCGGCGGCTGGTCGGTGGGCCAGTCCACCTACGGTGATCTGCCCATGCACACGGCCTTCATCGCGGGCATGCGCAACGCGGCCTTCCCGCCGGAATACACCATGTATCCCGGACACAGGCTGACCTATCCCTTCCTGACGGACAGCCTGTCCACCTCCTTCTGCCTTTTCGGGCTCAGCCTGCAGGCGGCGACCATCGTCCCGGCGGTGCTGATGTTCTTCCTGACCTGCCTGGGGGTCATGACCCTGACCCGGGAGCTGACGGTGGCGCGCCGGGCGGCCGTGGTGGCCGCGCTGCTGTTCTTCCTCAACGGCGGCCTGGGCTTTCTGTACAATTTCGACCAGGCGGCGGGATTTGAAGCGGACGGCACGCTGAAGGTCGCGGGGCGGCTCAACGAGATCATGACCGGGTACTACGCGACGCCCACCAACCAGCCCGAGCCCAACAACCTGCGCTGGTCAAACCTGATCGCGGACCTGTTCGTGCCCCAGCGGACCCTGCTGGGGGGATACAGCATGGTCATCCCGTGCTTTTACCTGCTGTGGACGCTGCACGCTGACCGGCAGCAGCCGTGGGGCGGCTGGCGGCAGACGCTGCTGCTGGGCCTCTGGGCCGGCGCTCTCCCGCTGATCCACACCCACTCCTTCCTGGCCCTGGCGCTGTGCTCCGCGGGCTTCCTGACCTACGACATGATCCACGGCCCGGCCCGGCTTGTGCGCCTCCGGCACTACGCCGCGTATGTGGCCGTCACCGTGACGCTCGCGGCGCCGCAGCTGATCCGCTTTACCTTCCTGCAGAGCCTGGGGAGCGCGCCGGAGACCACGCGGAACGTGATCCTGCTCTTCGCGGCGGTGCTGGCCCAGAGCGCCGCGCTGCTCTTCCCGGAGGACGTGGTGCACGGGAGCGGGCGGCGCCGGAAGGTCTGCCTGCCGCTGATGATCACAGCCGGCACGGCCGCGCTGCTGCTGGCGGCGCTGGCGGGCTGGTTTACGCTGACAGGCCCCGCGCCGGAGAAGAACGAGCGCTTCCTGAACCTGCACTTCAACTGGGTCAACAACCTCGACGACGGCACGGGCATGCGGGACTTCTACCTGTGGTTCTATGTGAAGAACATTGGCCTGCCCATCCTGCTGGTGCTGCTGGCCTGGCTGGAGAAGAACCCGCGGCACCGGCGGATCCTGTACGGAGCGGGGTTCATCTGGCTGGCGGCGGAGCTGGTGGTTTTCCAGCCCAACCATTACGACAACAACAAGCTCCTGTATCTGGCCTGGCTGCTGATGGCCTGCGTGGCCGCGGACTACTTCTTCACGGTCTTCGCAAAGCTGAAGGGGCTGCGGTCCCGGTGGCCGCTGGCGATCCTCCTGGCCCTTGTGACCTTCCTGTCGGCGGGGCTGACCCTGTGCCGGGAGGTGGTGTCGGACTATCAGGCCTTCGACGTGCATGAGGTGGCTGCCGCGGAATACATCGATGAGAACACGCCGGAGGGCAGCGTGTTCCTCACCGGCAATCAGCACCTGAACCCGGTGGACTCCATCGCCGGACGAAGCGTGGTGTGCGGGCCTGACCTGTGGCTGTACTGGCACGGCTTCGACACGCGGGAGGCCAACGCGGACGTGCGCAGCTTCTACGCTATGCCGTCCGCCTACGCGTCGGTGCTGGACAAGTACGGCGTGGACTATGTGTATGTCTCCCCGGACGAGCGCTACAACTATGTCCTGGACGAGGCGGGGCTGGACCGCCTGCTGGAGCGGGTGTATGACCGGGAGGGCATCGTGATCTGGAAGGTGCCGGAGGGCTGAGGCATGGAACGGTTTCTGCAGTATTCCCTGGAGCACGACAAGCCCATCCGCCTGATTCTGACCGAGGAGGACGGGCGGCTGCGGCAGGTCAGCGCCGCGGTGGAGAAGCTTGAGGGGAATATGGTGTCCCTGTACATTCTGCGGCCGCCGCGCAGGATCACGATTCCGGCGGACCGGATCCTGGCCGCGTCCTACATGCCGAAGGATGAAGGGTGAGCGTATGACGGGAGAGACAGCGGCCTGGGAGAGCGGGAACCCGCCTGCGCTGCGCGCGATCCGGGCGGGCCGCAGAAAAGAAAAAGCCCTTTGAGCGCAACCGATCCATCCGGGCGGCGGAAAGGAGAGAAGCCTGTGAAGTGGGGAAAACGGACGCTGAACATCCGGAAAACCCTGTATTTCGTCATCGTCATCAATGTGATCCAGATCGCGCTGATGGCGGTGGTGGTGGTGCTGACGATCTTTCACCACGGACAGAACCTGACGAAGTTCCCTGTGCGGGCTTTTGTGGGAATCTCCGCGGGCATGGTGGCCCTGAGCACCCTGCTGGACGTGCGCGACGCCCTGAACACCCGGCGGCTGCTGGACCAGGCGGACAGCATGGCCGCCACCATCGGCAACATGGCGGATCTGAACAACCGCCTGCGCGCCCAGCGGCACGACTTCCTGAACCATCTTCAGGTGGTCTCCGGTCTCATCGAGATGGGGGAGTATGAGGAGGCAAGCCGCTACATCGAGAAGGTCTACGGGAAGATCACCGCCGTGGGCCGGGTGCTGAAGACCGCGAATCCCGCCGTCAACGCGCTGCTGCAGGTGAAACTGGGCGCCTGCGAGAAGGCCGGCATCGCCGTGGAGCTCGCCATCCGCAGCGACTGGCAGGACCTGGCCATGGAGGGCTGGGAGATGTGCAAGGTGCTGTCCAACCTGATCGACAACGCGATGGATGCGATGCGGGACGAGCCGGAGAAGCGGCTGCGGATCACGCTCTGGGACGACATGAAGACCTGCCGCTTTGCCGTGGCCAATCCCGGCGCGCCCATCCCGGAGGACGTGCAGAACCGGCTGTTCATGCCCGGGTTCACCACCAAGGAGACCGGGCACGGCATGGGACTGTATATCGTGCGCACGACCCTGGCGGAGGCCGGCGGCGGCATCTCGCTCACCCGGGAGGGCGGCGAGAACGTCTTTGCCGGCTGGGCGCCCAGGACCCTGAACGCAAAGGAAACCACCGAGGAGGAATGAGCGATGAAACGGATGCTGACGGCCGTGCTGACGGCGCTGCTGCTCTGCCTGAGCGCTTCGGCGCTGGCGGATGTGACCTTCATGGACGTGACGGTGCCGGAGGACGCGGAATATGTGGACTTCGGGGACGCAGCCGTCACAGACCTGGACGCCCTGGCGGACTTCCTGGCGCAGCTGCCCGCGGTGAAACGCGTGGACATGTTTGCCAACCAGATGGTGAAGGCGGACTGCGACCGGCTCGCGGAGCGCTTTCCGCAGATCCGCTGGGGCTGGACCCTGCTGATCAAAGGAAAGGACCACAAGCATCTGATCCGGACGGACAGGGAGACCTTTTCCACCCTGCACAACAACAAGAGCACCGTCCACACCGGCGAGGACTTCGCGATCCTGAAGTACTGCTGGGACCTGAAGGCGCTGGACATCGGCCACAACAACGTGACGGACCTGAGCTTTCTGTATGACCTGCCGGACCTGCGGATCCTGATCCTGGCCGCCAACCAGGTCACGGACATCACCCCGCTGGCCTCCCTGAAGAAGCTGGAGTACCTGGAGATGTTCAAGAACCGGGTGGAGGACCTGAGCCCGCTGAAAGAGCTGACCCATCTGATGGACCTGAACCTGTGCAACAACCGGGTGAAGAACCTGGAGGTGCTCGGGGAGATGCCCTGGCTCAAGCGCCTGTGGATCTATCAGGCCACAGGCAAGGAAGTGAAGAAGGCCGACGCCCGGGCGCTGCAGGCGCTCCTGCCGGACACCCAGGTGGACTACCTGCATTCGGGCACCAACGGCACCTGGCGCAACCTCACCCAGAAAAAGCAGCACCCGCACTATCAGGTCATCGTGCTGAACTTCGGCGCGAACCACTTGAAGCCCGGCGACGGCAGCTATTATCCGTTTGAGGACAGCTGGCCGGAGGAATGAGGGAATTTGGAATTCGGAATGCGGAATGCGGAATGCGGAATTCGGAATGAACGGGCTGTGAACCGAAAGAAAAGATAAAAGTCGGGAAGAATGGGGGAGGGTCATTCGTTGAGTGGATGGAACCCATATACCGGACAGGAGGCGAAACCGTTGGAAGCCGTGCAGGAAGTCAGCACTGCCTCCTTCGACACCCTCTACAGCCTTTACGCCAACGATGTCCTCCGGGTGTGCTACTTCTACCTGGGGGACCGGCAGCGGGCAGAGGATGTCTGTCAGGATGTGTTCGTCAAGCTGATCACGGCCCAGCCGGTGCTGCAGACGGGCAAGGAAAAGGCCTGGCTGCTGAAGGTGGCGCTCAATCGCTGCCGGGACATCTGGCGCGGGGGCTGGATCAAGCGCGTGGTGCTGGGACATCCGGCCTTTGAGCTGATCCCGGGCCCTGACGAGATCGGAGACATGGAGGAGAAGCAGCGGCTCATGGAGGCCATCAACCGGCTTCCGTCGGAGTTCAAGGACGTGGTGCTGCTGCACTATTACCAGGGATACGGCATCGCGGAGATCGCGGTGATGCTGGACATCGCGGAGGGCACCGTGTCCTCCCGGCTCAGCCGCGCGAGAACCAAGCTGCAGGGGATTTTGAAGGAGGAGGAGCGTTCATGAAGCGCCTGGAGGATCTGCCGCGGATTGCGGAGGAGAGCCTGGCCGGTCTGGAGGCCGGGCCGGAGCTGCGCGCCCGCATTCTCAGCGCCGGGCAGGGCGGCGTGAAACGCCTGGAAGAGCTGCCGCAGATCGCGGAGGAGACACTGGGCGGGCTGCGTGCCGGCCCGGAGCTTCGCACTCGCATCCGCGCCGGCCGGGAGCGCCGGGAGCGTCCGCGCGCGTGGCGCTTCGCCGTTCCGGCCTTGGCCGCGGCCACCGTGCTGGCGGTGGTGCTGCCCTTTGCCCTGCGCGGCGGCAGCGGACGGCCCGCGCCTGACGCGGCCGTCGTGGCCACGGAAGGCGGGACCACCAGCTTCACGGCCGGCGGCGGCCGGGTGGGCAACGAGACCGCTAACCTGGAGCCGGGCAAGAGCAGCCTGAGCGTCACCCGCAGCAACGCCTCGGGCCGCCATGGCATCTGGGATGGCGACAGCATGATCCGCGTGGACGGCCGCTATTACCGGAAGCTCCGGGGCGTGAACCCGGACCGGAGCGCCCTGGGCGGCGTGGTGGCGACCACGCAGGAGTATACCCAGGACCTGACCCTGTCCGCGGCCGGCTGCACCAGCAACGCAGTGCCGGTGGGCACGCCGGTTTACGGCGTGGCGGGCATGAGCGGCACCCTGGTGGCCTGCGATGTGGGCGGCCTGCAGCTGTATCAGCGGGTCTCCTACAACAACACGGGCCTTCAGAACCACGAGGGCTTTGGCGACGTGATGCAGCTGCGCGGCCATGTGGTGGCCATGTCGCTGAGCAATGTGGGCCTGGTGGAGGGCGACACCGCGGCCGGTCTGTTCGGCATCCTGGCCGGGAACGCGACCTATGAGGGCGCCGGCTCCGTCACCCAGCGACAGGTGCTGATCATCGAGCTGGACAACGGCGCGGCCGTGCAGATGGACGTCAACGGCGACCGCCTGGGCGCCTGCGGCGTCTGGAGCTGCCCGGAGTTCATCGAGGCCTTCGGGAACGCGGTGCGCTGAGGACAAGGGCATACGAAAGGGGCTGTGACGGATGGGCATTGCGCAAATGCCCCCGGATCACAGCCCCTGTGTTTATCTGATGCTATTCTCAGCTAAGCACTATCAATCGTATCTATTCAGCCGTACGATTCGCTTTGGCTGAAACCCCTCTGTCGCTGCGGCGACATCTCCCCTTTCAGGGGAGACAGGGGTCTAAAGTTACTCAAAGCCTCCACTGAAAGGGGAGGGGGACCGCTTGCGGTGGAGGGGTCCCCTGGAAGGACTGAATAGTTACTATCAATCAAGTAACGGTATGTGCCCGAAGGTCCAGGGCGATCGGAAAGCCGCCAGTCCGGCTCGGACCTGGTCGCGCTCCGCAGAGCGCGAAATCCTTTTGTTGACATGTAGAGCTTTTAGCCGAGATACGTATTATTCCGCCAGCGCCTTGAGGGTGATGTTGCCGGTGGTGACCCCAATGTCCACCCGCGCGGAGCCGTCGCCGACGACGTATTCCCCGCCCTGCTGCACCGCGGGCAGCTCGCAGGAGACGCTCCCGGTGACCTTGTGGAGCCCGGCGGTGAAGCCCGGCTGCTCGGGCAGGAAGGCGGTCACGCTGCCGGTGGTCACGTGGACGTCCAGGCTGTCAAAGCGGCCGAGGGACGCCGTGACGGACCCCGTGGTGCTGCTCATGTGCGTGGAGCCTGCGCTCTGCAGCGTTGCGCGGACGTCGCCGGTGACGCTCTCGGCGCTGAAGCGATTCACCTGTTCCGCCGTGACCGTGACGTCGCCGGTGGTGGTGTGCGCCGTCACCTCATCCGCCGTGCCGGTCAGGGCCAGAGTGATGTCGCCGGAGGTCGCCGCAACGTCGGCGCTGCGGGCATCTGCCTTCACGCTCACACGGCCTGTGGTCAGCTTGACGTTCAGCTCATCCGTGCGCAGGTCCGGGATCTCCAGGTCGCCGGAGATGACGTGGATGTCCGTTTCCTCCAGGGCCAGGCCCTCCGGGAGGGTCAGCGTCAGGTCCTTGTGATAACGCCAGGGCAGCCGGGCGCCGTCCCTGCCGTACTGCACGTGCAGGGTGCTGTCCTCCAGCCACCAGCGCAGCTGCAGGTCCCCTTCGGGCTGCCGGCCGGCGCTCTCGCGCAGCAGCACGGTGTTCTCGCCGTGACGGGCGATCCGGACCGTTCCGCTGATCCAGTGGATGTCGAGCTTGCTGACCGCTTCGGCGATGTCCGCCTCGCCGGCGGTGTAGGCCGCTGCGTTGGCATAGCCGATCCGGGTGCCCAAAACCCCGGTGAACCAGAGCAAAGCGCCGACGGCGAGCACCGCGGCGACGGAGATCAGGATGACGATTCCCTTTTTGCGCATCTTTCAGTCCCCTTTCTGTCGTCTGTGCGCGGGCCTTCCCGCGAACGCCGAAACCATAGCATAACGCGGCGCGCCTGTCAAGCGCGGCAGGCCCGGCCGATTGACAGCCAGGCGCGCATATGATAGGATAAACCCGTTGAAATCAAGGATGGAGGATGCCATGAAACGCCTGATTCCGCTGACGGCGCTGCTGTGCGCGGCGCTGCTGCTGATGCCGCCGGCGCTGGCGGGGTCGCTGAGCACCGCCGGCCCGAGAAACATGGAGGTGCTCAGCAACACCCCGGAGCCCGCGGCGCCGACCGCACCGCTGGTCATCGTTGTGCCGGCCACCGCAGCGCCGGCTCTGCCGCCGCTGCCGGAGGAGCAGCCGGACCGGCCGGCTTCGACGCCCATTGTGATGGAGATCAGCCTGGACGAGGAGACTCCCACTCCGGCAGCGGCACAGGAGCCGCAGGGCAAGGCGGCGGGCGGACTGGACTTCCCGGGCTATGTGAAGGCGCATTGGCCGGTGCTGGCGGCCGTGGTGGGCGGCGTGGTGCTGCTGGTGGCGCTCCTGGCGATCCTGACGCGCGTGAAGGGCCGCAAGCGCCGGCTCAGGGACCCGGACGCCTACGGCGCGTACATCGCCGCTTGGCTGAGCCGGCGCGGTTTCGCGGAGGTCAGCACGGTGGGGCCGACGGCGGACGGCGTCCTGATCACCTGCCGGGCGCCGAGGGGCACGAAGGTGGCGGTCTTGTGCGTCCTCAGCGGCGGCGCGGTCAGCTACCGGACGGTCCAGCAGGCGGACGAGGAGAAGGACCGCTGCGGCTGTCCCAAGGCCGCGGTGGTGACCAACGGCACCTTCAGCCGCCAGGCCGTGGAAGGCGCGCGGGCGCTGAACATCGAGCTGATGGCGGGGATTGAATGAATGGAGTACGAAAATGAGCGAAGATAAGGAAAGCGGACAGGTCCGGACAGAAGAAGCGGAACAGCCGGTCTTTGCGTTTGAGGGCACGCTGGACGGCCGGACCTATGAGCGGGCGGTGCGCTCCGTGCTGATCAGGCGGGTACTGTATATGGGTCTGTTCGTGCTTGCGGTTGGCCTGATCGTAACGGCTGTCTCGTCCGCGCTCAGCCGTATTCCCTTTTTCTGGGATGCCTTCAGCGATAATGCTTTCATCTGGGTCCTTTATGGGGTGGTCTATCTTCTTTATGTGCTCTATATTGTCCTGATCTATCCGAGAGCAGCGAGAAAGCGCCTCTTCGAGACCACTTCCGAAATCGTCATCAGTCAGAAGATTTATGAGGACCGGATTGAGTCATCGGAGCAGGACAGGAGCCACAACGGCAGTTTTACCCTGCTGTATGCGGAGGTCCGGCGCCGGGTCATCACAAGCCGGGTGATTGTGCTGTACCGCAAGCGCCGGAGCGGGATCACAATTTACAAGGCGCTGATCCCCGAAACCGACATTCCGAAGGTGACGGCTTTCCTGAAGGAGCGCTGCTCCCGATAAATCCGGATGTGAAAAAGGCTGTGAAGCGCACGAATGTGCATCCTCCACAGCCTTTTTTTGTG
>CAMKAE010000023.1 GCA_946410395.1 uncultured Clostridia bacterium | reverse complement strand
TTCCGCCCCGGGACAGCGGCACCGTGGACGCGCCCATCGCCAAGGCGCCGGGGGCCACCGTGCGGCGCATCGTCGCGCCGGAGGGCAGGCCGTCCGTCACGCACTACCGGGTCCTGGCTGTCTGCGGGCAAAACAAAAGAGCGCTCGTCCGGCTCACGCTGGAGACCGGACGGACGCATCAGATCCGGGTGCACCTGGCGTCCCTGGGGTGCCCGGTGTTCGGGGATTTCCTCTACGGCCGGGAGGATCCGGCCCTGCCGGGGCGCTTTGCCCTGCACTCGGCGTTCCTGGCCTTCCCCGACCGGAACGGGGAGACCGTCACCGTCACCTCACCCCTGCCCGCCGCCCTGCAGGCTCTGCTGGAGCCAGGCGAGGGCCCGCTCCCGCTCGGTTGACAGGCGCAGATCCACCACCGGCGAGGGCAGGCAGGCGGCGTCGTTCGTCCAGCCCAGCAGCCGCATCAGCTGATCGATACGGCTGTTTTTTGACGCCGGATCGCCGTCGGCCCAGCGGCGGACAACAGTCAGCGGCTTGCCCAGCACGGCCGCCATGGCCGCGCCGTGGAAGGAGTCGGTGATGACCGCCGCGGCGGAGGCCATGACCCGCAGCCACTGGATGGGATCCGGGTTGGGGACGGCGCCGGCCCGGCCCCGGGCCTCCTCGGTCACGGCCAGGGGGCGGAGCGTCAGGTCTTTTTCGGCCGCGATCGCCTCCGCCTTCTGCCAGTGCGCGGGATTGTCCCGCAGGAAATAGGCCGCCAGCACCGGCTCCGGCGCGGGATCTCCGGCCAGCTGCAGCCAGCGCGCCCGGGGAAGGAGCAGCACCGGGTCGGGCATTACTGCCATCGGCTTCTGCGGCAGCAAGGCCTGCAGGATGTTCTTGCCCTCCTCCTCGCGCAGGGAGACTGCCCGGAAAGGCAGCACCAGGCGGCGCATCTTCTCCGCCTTGCGCTTTGCGGGGAGGGTCTTCACCCCGAGGGAGCAGGCGTAGGCCACCCGGGGCTGGCCTTGCGCGAAATCCAGGAAGTAGGCCGGGTTCAGCCACTCCGGGGACCAGACCTGGTCGCTGCCGCACAGCAGCACGTCACAGTCCCGCGCGGCTTCCCGCAGCGCGGCGCCGTTGCGGCAGGGGGCGCTGAGGGCCAGCCGCTCCGCGCGGAAGCGGTCAAAGCCCGCGGTGTTGCGCACGCCCTTGGCCTTCCTGCGCCGCATGCTGTCGAGCACGACCGCCGGGGAGTTCCCGGAGCGCAGCAGGTTCCGCAGCTGCTCGGCGCGGTCGGGGCGATAGTCCAGCCCCAGGGGTTCCCAGCCCAGCTCCCGCAGGGTCTCCTGCAGCGCCCAGGCCTGCAGCCCGGAGCCGCAGTTTTCGTTGTGCAGAAAGGTCATGATGCCGACTTTGGCCATGGCGGACGCCTCTTTTCATTGTGCTCAGGGGAAAGCGTCGAAGGGGTGGCTTTTGCGTGGTACGCTCAGTTTGCCGCCTGCACCGGCAGGAACAGCTGCACCACGGCGCCGCCGCGGTTCATGATGCGCACGCGCATGGCGCCGGCGCTGTAGTAGTAGAGGCGGAGGTAGGTGTTGGCCAGGCCGATGTGGCCGTCGCTGCCCGCCATGCGGGTCTTGCCCTCCTCGATGTCCTTGAAGGCTCCCTGGAGCCGCTCCATGGTCTCGGGCGGGAAGCCGGTGCCGTTGTCGCTGATCTCCAGGAGCAGCAGCTCGCCCTCCCGCTTGCCGGTCACGGCCAGCCTGCGCTGGGAGTTCTGCCCGTTGTAGCCGTGGGTCAGCGCGTTCTCCACGATGGGCTGCAGCGTCAGCTTCGGGATCGTGATGCTCGTCAGGTCGCCCGGGATGTCGATGGTGAACTCGAGGTTGTCCTCGTAGCGGGCCTTGGCCAGCATCAGGTAGTTGTGGACGTTGTCGATCTCCTCGGCCAGGGTGGCGGTGCGGGAGCGGGTATCGGTGGCGTAGCGCAGCATGGCGGCGAACTGGTCGCAGATCTCGATGACGTCCAGGTTGCCGCTCTCCATGGACTTGGCGCTGATGATGTTCAGGGTGTTGTAGACAAAGTGCGGGTTGATCTGGGACTGCAAGGCGCTCAGGCTGGCCTGGAGGGCGCCCTCGCGCAGGGCCAGCTCGTTGGCCGCGCTGTCCCGCAGGCGCAGCATCATGTCGTTGAACACGTGCTCCAGGCTGTGGATCTCCGCGTCCTGCGTCCGGGTGACCATCTCGTGCAGGGAGCGGACGGCCTCGGGATCGTCCTGCAGCACCTGCTCCACAGGCGTCTGGCGGACCTTTTTGATCATGTCCCGGGTGGAGCGCGTCAGGCGCCTGGAGACGAGGGTGATCAGCACGATCATCGGGATCGTGATGTAGAGCGCGATGCGGATGAAGCCCCAGAGGATCTCCCGGTTGCGCTGCGCAACGGAAGGGACGTTCTGGAAGAGGAACATGTTCATGCCCAGCTCCGCGCTGTGGATGCGCATCACGTTGTACTGCACATCGGAGCCCGCCGGCGTCCAGGCCGTCAGCTCGTTCTCCGGCAGGGTGAGCGGGCACTCAAAGCCGAGATCGTTGCGCGCGTAGAAGGGCTGGCCGTCGTCGGACAGGATCTGAACGGAGAGCACCTCGTTGTCCAGCACGCTGAAGATCTCGTCCAGCTGGGACAGCTCGCTGCTGACCTCGAAGTAGCCGATGGGGTTGCCGTGATAAGTCACCGCGCGGACCACGCCGAAGAGCCGCACATCCTGCCCGGGCGCCAGGTAATCATTGTGGGGCGGAAGCAGATGGGATTTTCGGGGCTGCGCGTCCGCGGCGTCCAGCCAGGGGAGGCTGCCCAGGACCTGCCGGGCTGCCGGGCTGCCGCTGGGCAGCCCTGGCGCGCTGTCCGCCCGGCTGCTGATGTAGGAGCCCTCGCGGGTGTAGAAATCCACCTGATAGAAGCTGTCCACCAGCGGCGAGTGATACAGGGTCTGCAGCACGGAGTTCTTGGCCGCGTTGCCCATCTTGGCCTCCTCGGTGTCGTCCCGGACGAACTGGTTGATGGTGGCCATCAGCCCGGGACTGTCCATCAGCTCCTCGATGGTCAGATTCATCATGCTGACCTGCTGCTCCACCGCCAGGGCGGTTGTGGCGCCGAAGCTCTGCAGCCGGGAGGTATTGAGGGCTGTGTCGAACTCATCGGTGCTGGCCTGAAAGCGGCGGGTGGCGTAGATGGCGAAAAAGGCCACGGCCAGCACCATGACCAGCGAGAAGATGCCGATCATCTTGAAACTTGTCTTCACGTTCTCACCGCCTTGCGGAAGGGTTGATCCGATTATACCACAGGAGGGCAGGCAGCGTAAAGCCCCGGCGCGCATCCGCGGCGGATGTGCCGGATTGTCCGGACGAATGTACAGGATATTCCCATTTCGGGGGCGGATGTTGGATTTTTGCCAGCGGGCGTATTGCATTTTTACCGCACGGGAAAAGCGCGGGGGGCTATAATGGCTTTGACAATGGGGAGCAGAATGTTTATCCCCGCAAAACAAAAAGGAGGACTGATTATGATGAAACGCACCGCGAAATGGCTGAGCCTGGTGATGGCTCTGGTGATGGCCCTGGGTGTGACCGGCACGGCGCTGGCATACACCGACAAGAATCTGGAAGCGCCCAAGGCCGGTGAAGTCGTCATTGATGGCGACCTGAGCGAGTGGGACACCGCCAAGTGCCTGAAAATCAATTCCCTGGGCCAGATCATCGACCAGATCGAGCACTGGGACGGCGAGGCCGACTGCTCCATGGAAGTCTATGCCATGTGGGATGAGGAAAACCTCTACCTGGCGATGAAGATCCTCGACGACACGCCCTATGTGTACCGCGAGGGCTTCCCGCTCGACGAGCTGGATTCCGTGATCTTCTTCCTGAGCACCGATCCCGCCGCGGACCCCGACCGCACGGAATACACCGCCACCGACTGGCGCATCGTGCAGTCCACCTACGGCTACAAGGGCGAGTTCGAGTTCTTCAACTACATTGACCGCGAGATGATCGCCGACAACCTGGGCTGGGAGACCGCGGGCGAGTACGGCGACGAGCTGGTCTTCGACGACTACGAGGCGGCCATCGCCGACGTGGAAGGCGGCTACATCTGGGAGAGCAAGCTGCCCCTGCACAACCTGAGCAACGACCAGATCGCGCAGCTGATCCCCGCCGCGGGCGTCACCGTGGGCTTCGACGTCTCCATCCTGGACGTGGACCTGCCCTGCCCCGGCATCCACTCCCTGCGCATGCAGTTCTCCTCCGAGCAGGAAGGCCGCGACCGCAAGCCGGCCAACTATCCCGTGGACACGAATCCTTCCCTGTGGGCGACCCTGACCTTTGTGGACTGACATCAAAGCGGGAGGGCATAGAAGATGAAGAGAATTGCTGCGCTGCTGCTGGCTCTGGCGCTGCTGCTGTCCTGCGCCTCGGCCTTCGCGGCAAAGAATGAGAAGAAGAAAGCAGAGGACATGAACTTCGAGGAGATCATCGACGACGACTCCGCCACGGGCACGGTCAACGTGTACCACTGGTGGACGGCCGGCGGCGAGAAGTACGCCATCGAGAGCGTCGTGGAACAGTTCGGCGAGCTCTACAGCGGGATCGAAGCCAAGTCCAACGCGATCCCCGGCGGCGCCGGCGGCGCCATGGTCATGAAGGTCAAGGTGCTGCAGCAGACCGGCAAGAGCCCGGAAGCGTTCCAGGCCCATCCCGGCCAGGAGATCGAGCCCTATCTGCAGTCCGACCTTCTGCTGAACCTCAACGAGATCTGGAATTACGCCGAGCTGGAAGACCGCGCCCTGCCGGGCCTGGTGGACATGTGCACGGCCTCCGACGGCAACCACTATGTGGTGCCCATCGGCATCCACAAGACCAACATCATCCTCTACAACATCCACCTGTTCGAGCAGTACGGCATCGAGATCCCCGATCACGAGGACATCACCTGGGACGAGTTCTGGTCCATTTGCGACCAGCTGCAGGCCAAGATGCCCGAGGGGACCTATCCGCTGGACCTGGGCGACCAGAAGGGCTGGCCGGCCTGCCAGGTGTTCGAGAACATCATGCTGGGCACCGACCCCCAGATCTACGAGGACTTCATCAACGGCAACTACAACGTGGACGACGTGACCCGCGTCCTGGAGACCTACACCCGCCTGATGGATTACGTGGCCCCGGACCACAACAGCCGTGACTGGTATCACACCACCGGCGCCATGGTCAGCGGCAACTGCGCCATGCAGATCATGGGCGCGTGGGCGCAGCCCCTGCTGACCAACATGGACCAGGTGTACGGCAAGGACTTCGGCGTCTTCACCTTCCCCGGAACGGCCGGCTGGTTCGGCATGTGCGTGGACGGCTTCGTGGTCAGCAACGACTCCGCGGATGTGGAGAGCGGCGTCCGCTGGGCGTTCAGCGTCTGCACCCAGGATGTGCAGGAGTACTTCTCCGGCCTGAAGGAGTCCATCTCTCCCTACACCGACACCCCCGACGACGTGTACAACGAGCTGACCCTGCACTTCAAGGAGCAGCTGACCGACGAGAACACCAAGGTGTACCCGAGCATCACCCACGGCACGGCCATGCCCTGGAGCGCGTCCACGAGTCTGCAGACGCAGATCCAGGAGTACGCCACCTCCACCAACCATGACGCAGCTTACTACGCGAACCGCATCGTGAACATTCTCCGGGAAGCCGGTGTGAAAGGAGACTGGAACCTTGTTGACTAAAAATTGGGCCAAGCGCCTTCTGACCCTGGCGCTCGCGCTGGCCATGCTCGGCACCCTGACCGCGGGCATGGCGGAGAGCGAGGAAGCGGAACAGCCCGTGCTGAATCCCCGCGTGAAATCCATCATTGAAGCGGACGGTTTGCAGTTCATCGATCTGAACGGCAACGGCGCGCTGGACCCCTACGAGGACTGGCGCCTGGACGCCGAGACCCGTGCCGACGACCTGGTGGGGCAGATGACGGTCTTTGAGAAGATCGCGCAGATGCAGCATCCCACCTACCTGCCCCGCGCGGACGGCAAGATTGCCCCCTACCTGCAGAAGTACTGCACCGATTACGGTATCGGCATGCTGCTGATCCGTGAGCTGAACAGCGTGCAGACCGCCGCCGAGACCATGAATACCGTGCAGGAGTATGCCGAGGCCAGCCGCCTGGGCGTGCCGGTCCTGGTATCCATGGACTCCGTCCACGGCCTGTCCTACGTCACCGGCGCCACCGTCACCGGCCACAACCTGGCCCTGGCGGCCACCCGCGACGAGGAGCTGGTGGTCAAGCTGGCGGAAATGGCCCGGGAAGAGCACATCGCCATCGGCGTGCGCATGACCCTGAGCCCCGAGTCCGACATCGCCTCCGAGCCCCGCTGGGGCCGCGTCATGGAGACCTTCGGCGAGGATCCCGACCTGGTGACCCGGATGGTCCGCGCCCAGATCGTGGCCTTCCAGAACGGCGACCAGGGCGTCAATCCCGATGGCATTGTCGCCTGCATCAAGCACTTCCCCGGCGCCGGCCCGCAGATGGACGGCAAGGACACCTCTCCCATCGTGGCGGACGAGGAGACCCTGCAGATCCACCTCAAGCCCTACTACGCCGCGATCGACGTCAACGTGGGCTCCGTGATGCCCTACTATTCCGTCCCGCTGGCCCTGGACATGGAGAACAGCGCCATCGGCTCCAAGGCGGCCCTGCAGGACCTGCTGCGCGAGCAGATGGGCTTCACCGGCATCATCCAGACCGACTGGGGCATGATCTGGGCCATTCAGGAAGGCCTGGGCACCATGACCGGTGAGGAAGTCTCCGACGAGGAAGCCATCATCATCGGCGTCACCCAGAGCCGCGTGGACGGCATCGGCGGCGAGTCCATCCGCCTCATCGACCAGATGGAAGAGCTGGTCAACGAGGGCAAGATCGACGAAGCCATCGTGACCGCGGCCGCCAAGCGCATCGTGAAGGCCAAGTTCGAGCTGGGCGTGTTCGAGAACCCCTACTGCGACGTGGAGGCCGCCGTGGCCTTCGTGGGCAATGAGGAGCACACCGCGCTGAACCTGGAGGCGGCCCGCAAGGCCATGACCCTGCTCAAGAACGACGGCACCCTGCCCCTGACGGCCAACGCCGGCCAGACCATCCTGGTCTGCGGCCCGCGCGCCGGCGACATGGACTCCCTGGTGGGCGGCTGGTCCTCCTCCCAGGAAGGCCTGACCATCGCTGCGGCTGTGGCGGAATACGCCGGTGAGAACGACACGGTCACCTACATCGCCGACGACGTGACGGCCATCGCCGAGGCGGCCAAGACCGCGGACGTGGTCATCGTCTCCGTGGGCGAGCCCAGCTATCAGCACGATCCGCCGTGGGGCTACGCGACCCTGGACATCACCCCCTCCCAGCAGGAGATCCTCGAGGCGGTCAAGGCCAACACCAGCGGCCAGATCATCACCGTGGTCACCGGCGGCCGTCCCTACATCCTGACCTGGTGCGACGAGAACACCAACGCGATCCTCGAGGCCTATTACCCGGGACAGCAGGGCGGCATTGCCATCGCGGAGACCCTCTTCGGCCTGAACAACCCCACCGGCAAGACCCCGCTGCAGTTCCCCCGCGACATGCAGAGCGTCAACGACCAGTCCGGCGATGTGTCCTTCGACCTGGAGAACCCGCTGTATGACTACGGCTGGGGCCTCAGCTACGACAAATAAGCCAAACAGGAAAAGGGTCCGCGCAGGCACGCTCAGCCGCGCCTGCGCGGACTTTCTTGAGAGGGAGCGTTGCTTATGGGAAAATTTGCGAACGGATTCGCAGAAATGACGTTCAGGGGCAAAGGCGCCTTCTGGATCATTTGCGGTGCCCTTTTGCTGATCATCCTGACTTTCATGCTGTCGGAGAAACTCCGGGAGCGCATGAAGAAGGGCTCAGCGGCGCTGATCATCATTCCTGTGCTGCTCGTGGCCGGCTTTACCTGGAATATCTACAACACCAGCAAGTATATTCCGCTGGCGGAGCGGGAGGCCGGCCGCCCTGCTTACACATGGGAACAGGTCACCCGGAAATCGGAAAAGAACGCCGTTTACACCTCGGACATCAAGGACCCCGCAACCGGGAAGGCCTATGTGCAGACCTTCGATTTTGCGGACATCAAGGGACAGCTGACCTTCAAAGAGGATTCCGAGCATGTCTTTGAAGAATTCACGGTTCCCGGTGACGACGGGAGCGCAAGCATGGTCTTCCTGCCGGACGGGACCTATCGGCTGGTCTTTGCGGACGGAGCGGAGGAGCGCGGCACATACAGCTTCTCGGAGAAGAAGGTCCTGACGCTGACGAGCGAATCCGGCGAGGAGAAGGCCAGCGTCAAGACCAAAACGGCCAGCTCGCTGAAATATGAGCCTGAGACGCTGGATGCCTCGGGAGCGGTTTATCCGAGCCAGAAGTTCAGCATCAAGGAACTCAAGAAAGAATTCTTCGTCGAGGAAACCCTGGAAGCCGTGAAAGAGGCATATACCGTGCCCAGCACGGACGGGGCGACTTCCATCACCTTCAACCCGGACGGCACCTACACCTTCGCCGCCGCGCAGGGCGGAGCGGAAGAGCAGGGCACCTACATCTACCGCAACGGTGAACTGACGATGGCGAACGCCTCCGGCGACGCGGCCTTCCGCAAGAACTTCACGGAGCAGATCGGCTGGATCGTGTTCGCGGCTGTGGTTGCGCTGCTCATGATCCTGATCTTCGCCTTCCACACCCCGATCAAGGCCTTCCTGGACCGGCATCCGCTGATCTGGCTGCTGATCCCGGTTGCGCTGCTGATCTATTTCGTCTACGTGTCCATCGGCTGGAACATCTGGGTCTCCGTCTCCGACTGGGGTCTGACCGGCGAGGACAAGCTGAACCCGACCTACGGCTGGGGCGGTGTGCACTGGTATTCCCAGATGTTCCGCGACGGCGCGTTCTGGGACGCGGTGCTCAACACCCTGAAGCTGTTCCTGATCATCCCGATCTGCCTGCTGCTGGGCCTGGGCCTGGCGCTGATCATGGATCACGGCCTGCGGGGGACCGCGGTGTTCCGCACGCTGATCCTGCTGCCCTTCGCCCTCTCCTTCGTGGTCACGGGCCTGATCTGGCAGCAGATGTACAACGGCCAGGGCGGCATCCTGGCGGAGTTCCTCAAGCTGTTTGGCGTCAAATCCAACGTGAACTGGCTGAGCAACGAGATGGTCATGTACTCCATCATGATCGTCATGATCTGGCAGTTCTCCGGTTATGTGGCCGTGATCTTCCTCGCCGCGATCAAGAATGTTCCGACCAACATCATCAACGCGGCCAAGCTGGACGGCGCGTACATGCCCCGTATTTACCGCAAAATGATCATTCCCCAGCTCAAGGGCGCAACGGGCAGCTGCATAACGATCCTGGCCATGTACGCCCTGCGCTCGTTCGACCTGATCTATTCGCTGACGGGGCCGACGAACACGGCGTCCACGACCCTGCCGATCAAGATGTATGTCGAGGCGTTCAGCAACAACAACTTCGCCTATGCCGCCGCGATCAGCTGCTTCCTGCTGGCGCTGGTGCTGGTGCTGATCCTGCCGCTGACCTACTGGACGAACAGGGGGAAGAGATAATATGCAAAGCAATCTGACGATTGAGCGCAGCAAAGAAGCGCAGGCGGCGCAGACCGTGCGGATCAAGCCCAAGTGGCACAAGGTCGTGCTGCATATTGTCTACTATGTGGTGCTGATTGTCTTCCTGGTGTTCTACATGCTGCCCTTCTGGGGCGCGGTGGTATCCTCGTTCAAGAGCAACACGGAAGCGACCACCTCTTCGCCCATCGCGCTGCCGCAGGAGTGGTCGATGGAAGGCTACAGCGGCGCGCTGGAAAAGCTGAAGACGCCGCTGCTCAACAGCCTGGTGGTGACGGTGTTCGGCGCGGCGGGCTCGGTCTTCCTGGGCTCCGTGTGCGCCTATGCGCTGAGCAAATGGAAATTCAGGCTGAACAACGTGCTGTTCATTGCGCTGGTGGCGGCGACCTATCTGCCCTTCCAGGCGATCCTGATCCCGCTGCTCAAGACCGTGCAGAGCTTCGGTCTGTACGACAACATCTGGGGCGTGGTCATGGTGCACTCGATCTTCGGCATGCCCATGTGCACCACCATGATGCGCGGCTACTACGCCGAGGTCCCGGACGCGCTGATCAAGCAGGCGATGATCGACGGCAACGGCATGTGGCAGATTTACCGGAAGATTGTCGTGCCCAACACCAAACTGGCGACGATCACCACCTTCGTGTTCCAGTGCACATCCATCTGGAACGAGATGCTCTTCGCGCTGGTGCTGACCGCGCAGGGCGAGAGCGCGATGGCCCCGCTGGCCACCACCGTGTTGCAGGGCTTTGTCGGCGCCACGGGTGTTGAGATCAACCAGCTGATGGCCGGCTCCATGATCCTGGCCCTGCCCATGCTGGTCATCTACATCTTCATGGGCAAATACCTGATCAGCGGACAGATGAGCGGCGCTGTGACCGCATCCTGAGGAGGAATGGACGATGAAAAAGCGTTTGGTTTCCCTGTTGCTTGCCTGCCTGATGCTGCTGACGCTCGCGCCGGCGGCCTTGGCAGAGGAAGCCCCGGTCCAGCCGGAGCTGGTGGCCCGGGTGAAGGACATCATCGAGGTGGACGGATACAAGTTCAAGGACCTGAACGACAACGGCGCGCTGGACCCCTACGAGGACTGGCGCCTGACCCCCGCGGAGCGGGCCGATGATCTGCTCTCCCGGATGGACGCCACCCAGATGGCTGCCCAGATGGTGCACCTGACCCTGGTCACCAAGAAGGACAGCTGGTTCAGCAAGGACAACGTGGGCTTCGCGCTGGTCTATGAGTATATCTTCGACATGCCCGAGGACGACGAGGAGGACGAGGAAGAGGAAGAAGAGGACGAGGAGGCCGTTGTCCTCACCGGCAGCGCGATGAACGCCGCCGTGCGGACCAACGAGATCCAGGAGCTCTCCGAGAGCGCGCCCCTGGGCATCCCGGTCATCTTCTCCATGGACACCGAGGCGGGCGCGGCTTTCATCAAGGACGCCACCTTCCTGCCCGATGAGATCAACCTGGGCGCGGCCAACGACAAGGCCCTGACCGAGCAGTACTACCAGGTGCTCAGGGAAGAGCTCCGGGCCGTGGGCGTGCAGATGGCCCTGTCTCCCGACGCCGACCTGATCACCGATCCCCGCTGGGGCCGCAACCAGGAGTGCTACTCCGAGGACACGGACGTGGTGAAGGACCTGATCACCGTGGCCGTGCAGACCCTGCAGGGCGGCAGCGCGCTGACCCCGGATTCCGTCATCGCCACCGTGAAGCATTTCCCCGGCGCCGGCGCCCAGACGAACGGCGTGGACGGCACCCCGCTGACGATCTCCGAGGACTCCATCGCCCTGCACCTGGCAGGCTTTGAGGCCGCCATCGCCGCTGGCGCGGCCGCGGTCATGCCCTACGGCTATTCCACCGTGCCCTACCTGGGCGGTGACGCCGTGGAAAACTCCGCCGACCAGAGCGCGGCCGTCATGACGGACCTGCTCCGCGGCCAGCTGGGCTACACCGGCATCATCCAGACCGACTGGGGCCTCAACTTCACCGGCGCGGCCAACGCGGGCGCGGACATCCTGGGCGGCGCGGGCGTGCGCTCCACCCGGGCCCTGGTGGATGAGGTCGCCGGGGAGCGGCTGGCCGACGCCTGCCGCCGGATCCTGATCGCCAAGTTTGAGCTGGGCCTCTTCGAGAACCCCTATGTGGACGAGACGAAGGCGGAGACCGTCATCGGCAGCGAGGCGCACAGGGCCGTGGCCAAGGAAGCTGCCGCCGCGTCCTTCACGCTGGTGAAGTACGAGAACGCCGCCCCGCTGGCGGGCACCTCCTTCGTGGTGGCCGGCGAGCTGGCGCAGGACGTGCGCTGTCTGAACAGCGGCTGGACCGTCAAGGAGCCCGCGGAGATCAAGGGCGCCTCGATCCTCGAAGCGCTGCAGGCCAAGGCCGGCGCGGAGAACGTGACCTACATCGCGGACGCCGCCGGCGTGCCTGCCGACCTCAGCGGCGTCACCGCCGTGGTGGTGGTGGGCGAGAAGAGCGGCACCCATGACCCCGCCTGGGGTGCCGCCACCCTGGAATTCCCGGAGGAGCAGGTCGCCCTGATCAACGCCCTGGACCAGGCTGGCGCCAACGTGGTGGCCGTGGTGGTGATGAACCGCGCCTATGTGCTGACCCCTGTTGTGGACGCGGCTGACACCGTGCTGCTGGTGTACCGTCCCGGCGTCACCTCCGGCGCGGAGGCCGTCGCGGATACCCTCTTTGGCGAGCATGCCGTCACCGGCAAGCTGCCCTTCCAGATTCCCGCCTCCATGGAGCAGGTGCTGGCCCAGCGCGAGGATCTGCCCAAGGATATTGAGAACCCGCTGTTCGACTACGGCTTCGGCATCGACGCGGAAAGCTTCGGGAGGTAAGAGACATGGCAGCGATTAC
This sequence comes from uncultured Clostridia bacterium, assembly GCA_946410395.1. Lineage (GTDB taxonomy): Bacteria > Bacillota > Clostridia > Christensenellales > Aristaeellaceae > RUG11272. The sequence goes on along the minus strand of CAMKAE010000023.1, from coordinate 3,027 downwards.
CATCAAGGATATGTCCGTCAGCTACAACAAAGGCAAAACCTTTGTGCTCGATCGGCTGAACCTGAGTATCAAGGACGGGGAGTTCTGCGTGTTCCTGGGTCCCTCCGGCTGCGGCAAATCCACCGCCATGTACAGCATTGCGGGCCTGCTGGAGCCCTACGCGGGCCAGATCTATTTCGGCGATACCCTGATGACGGAGATGGACAAGGGCAAGAAAAAGACCTTCATCCCGCCGCAGGAGCGAAACATCGCCATGGTGTTCCAGGAATATGCCCTGTATCCGAACATGACCGTGCGGGAAAACATGGCTTTCTCCCTGAAGACGAAAAAGGTTCCGAAGGAAGAGATCGACCGGCTGGTGAATGAGCAGGCGGAAAAGCTGGAGCTGACCCCGCTGCTGGACCGCCGCATCGCGCAGCTCTCCGGCGGCCAGCGCCAGCGCGTGGCCCTGGGCCGCGCCCTGGTGCGCAGCCCGCAGGTCTTCCTGCTCGACGAGCCCCTGGGCAACCTGGACGCCAAGCTGCGCGACCAGGTGCGATACGAGCTCAAAAAGATCCAGCGGGAACTGAACATCACGACCGTCTACGTCACCCATGACCAGACCGAGGCCATGACGATGGCGGACCACATCGTGCTCCTCAACGGCGGCAACATCATGCAGGAGGGCACCCCCAACGAGCTGTATGACCACCCGGCCAACGAGTTCGTGGCGGGCTTCCTCGGCACGCCGCAGATCAACATCTTCGACTGCCAGGTGGTGGAGAAGGACAACGGCCTTGTGCTCGACGCCGGCGCCTTCACCCTGCCGGTGCCCGCGGACACGGTGGCATGCCTGCAGCCCTACGTCGGCGGCGCCGTGCACCTGGGCATCCGCCCCGCCGACATGGATCTGGACCCCAACGGCCCGATCACGGCCCATGTGGACTCCATTGAGCCCCTCGGCGACGCCTACCTGATCTACATCAGCCTGGGCGAGAAGCTGGTGGTGTTCAAGTATGCCGGCGAGAAGGCTCCGGCGGAGGAAGAGCTGCACCTGTCGCCCAATTTTGCGAAGCTGCACCTCTTTGACCCTGCCACCGAGGCGCGCATCAACGCCTGAACATCCGGAACTTTGCCCGGGGATCTTCCGTCCCCGGGCTTCTTTTTTGCCGGATCCTGTGTTACAATAGACACAGAAAAAAACAGAAAGAGGCGAGAGAAAACCGTGGATGAAATGCGCACGCTGCTGGAGGCCCTGGCAGATGTCCGGGACGACGTGGACTTTGAGCACGAGCAGGCCCTGGTGGAGGACGGACTCATCGATTCCCTGGACCTGACCCGGATCATCATGGCCCTGGACGAGGCCTTTGACGTCCACATCCCCGCCGGGGAGATCGAGCCGGAGAACTTCAACAGCGCCCGGGCCATGCTGGACCTGGTGCACGCCGTGCAGAAAAGATGAGCACGCGCAATGTTCTGGACTGGCTCGAGACCGCCGCGGCGCGCACGCCGGAGGCGACTGCTTTTGACGCGCCCGGGGAAAGCCTGACCTGGAGCCAAACGGCCGACGGAGCGCGGCGCGCGGGCAGCTTTCTGGCATCGCGCATTCCGGCCCAGTCCCCGGTGCTGATCCTGGCGGACAAGAGCCCCGCCTGCGTCTGCGCCATGCTCGGCGCGGTGTACGCGGGCTGCTTCTACACGCCGCTGGACGCCTCCATGCCGGAAAAGCGCATGGCCCTGATCGCGGACATCCTGAAGCCCGCCGCGGTGATCTTTGACGAGAAGTATGCGCAGACGGCGGAGCGGATTGCGGGCGGCGCGCTGCGCTGCGGCTTATCGCAGGCACTGGCCTCTCCGGTAGAGGATGCCCTGCTTGCCGGGCGGCGCGCGCAGCACATCGACACAGACCTGCTGTACGTGCTCTTCACCAGCGGTTCCACCGGCGTGCCCAAGGGGGTCTCCATCACCCACCGCAGCGTCATCGACTTTGTGGAGTGGGCCTGCGGGGCCCTTCAGCTGCCTGAGGGGGTCCGGTTCGGCAGCCAGGCGCCGTTCTATTTCGACAACTCCGTGCTGGACATCTACTGCGCCATGCGGATGCGGGGCAGCCTGTTCCTGATCCCGCGGGGCGATTTCCTGTTCCCCCGCAGGCTGCTGAGCCGGCTGGCGGAGGCGCGGGTGGACACGGTCTTCTGGGTGCCCTCGGCCATGACGGCGGTAGCCAACGCGCAGGTGCTCGCGCCGGGCTGCCTGCCCGCGTTGCGGCGGGTGTTCTTCTGCGGCGAGGTGATGCCCTGCCGCACGCTGAACCGCTGGCGGGCCGCGCTCCCGGAGGCGGACTTCGTGAACATGTACGGCCCCACCGAGATCACCGACGTGTGCGCCTGGTTCCGGGTGGACCGGGACTTTGCCGACACGGACAGCCTGCCGATCGGCTTCCCGTGCGCGAACACCCGCATCGTCCTGCTCGACGGGGAGATCTGCGTGGGCGGCACCTGCCTGTCCCCGGGATACTACAACGCGCCGGAGAAGACCGCGGCCGCCTTTGTTCAGAATCCGCTGCGCCCGCAGATCCCGGAGCGGCTCTACCGGACCGGCGATCTGGGCGCGTACAACGAGCGGGGAGAGCTGATGTTCCTGGGCCGCGCGGACAGCCAGATCAAGCGCAGCGGCTACCGCATCGAGCTGGGGGAGATCGAAGCCGCCCTCCAGGCCGCGCCGGAGGTGGAGAGCGGTTGCGTGCTCTACGACGCGGCCCGGGAGAAGATCGTCTGCGCGTGGACGGGCCCGGCGCAGGAGCGCGCGCTGCGGGACCGGCTGAAAGCCCTGGTGCCCAAGTATATGCTGCCGGACGTGTGGCTGCGCATGGAGAAGCTGCCCGCCACCGGCAGCGGCAAGATCGACCGTGTGGGTGTGAAGGACCTGTATGAGCATTCTCAGCCTTGAATTCCTGGGCCTGGCCGGGGCGGCGCTGATCCTGTATTACGCCCTGCCCCTGCGGATCCGCTGGGTCACGCTGCTGGCCGCCAGCGGTCTGTTTGCCGCGCT
>CAMKAE010000022.1 GCA_946410395.1 uncultured Clostridia bacterium | reverse complement strand
AGCGTCAGGGAGACCTCGGTCTTCCCGGAGGCCGTCGGGCCCGTCAGGATCCAGATCGGTTGCTCACGCACGCCGCACACCCCCTTCCTTCGTTCAAGCCAGAGGCATTATACCCCATCGGCCCTGTCCGCGCAAGCGCTTCGCCCGCGGCGGAAATCCCAAAACGACTAAAACGCTGCCGCGGCTCCGTCTCCTCCGGCAGCACGGTCATTCGCTTTTCCTCATTCCTCGGCCGTCTGGTCAAAGGGCAGGTCAATGCGGTTGGTCCCGTCCTCCCACAGGCGCTCCAGATTGTAGTAGGCGCGCTCATCCTGGTGGAAAATGTGGATGAGGATGGTGGAGTAATCCATGACGATCCAGCGGCCCTCCGAGGAGCCCTCCGAGCGGCGCAGCGCCACACCCTCCTTGGCCATCAACTCGTCCACGTCATCGTAGAGCGCCTTGACCTGATTGGCATTGCGGCCGGAGGCGATGATCATGGTATCGCAAAGCACCGTCAGCCCGCGGACATCCAGCGCCACGATGTTCTGCGCTTTCCGTTCCCAGAGCAGAGACGCAACCTTCTGTACCAGCGCGTTTTCCTGCATAGGCAGCTTCCTTTCCATATTATATTATTTGGGTCATTCTTGAACGGCGGGTGATCAGCCGCCGGTCTTTTCGTTCTGATTGCGGAGCCACGCGAGCGTCTCCAGGGTCCGAGGATGCAGGGGCTTGCCGCCCTTCTCCACATAGCCCGCCGTGCCCTCCATGGACAGGATCATGGCCTGCACCAGCGACCGCTTCGCCGTCTCCCGCACCTTCTCCAGCAGCGGATACGCCTCGCGGCCGGGCTCGATCTTGTCCGCCAGGTACACCGCCATGGCCAGCGGGGACATACCCGGCGCACCGGTGGTATGCGCCTCGATGGCCTCCAGCACCGCGGTGTCCGTCACGCCGTAGACCTGTTCCGCCATCCAGCGGCCCACAATGGCGTGCAGCAGCGCGCCGCTGCTCAGGATGCTCCGGTCCGCGGTCAGCTTGTTGTCATAGGCGATCCACTGCATGTTGCTCAGGGCCAGGCATTTGGCGCAGTCGTGCAGCAGGGCCGCGCCCTCGGCCCGCGCGGCGTCCAGCCCGTGGATCAGGGCCAGTTCCCGGGCGCTGTATGCCACACCAAGGGTGTGCACGAAGCGCTTGAACGTCAGATCGTCATACAGCTGCGCCATCCACTCCGCGGCGCGCTGCACCCGCGGCGGACCGTAGAGCCCGCAGGCCGCCGCGTACTCGCCCACCATCGGGTCGAGCATGGCCGGCTCCCTGCCCTGCGCCAGCGCGGCGCGGATCTGCGTGGAGGAGACATCCACCGGCTCCATGCCCACGAAGGCGATCTTTCCGCCGGCCTTCGCCAGACGGTGCTGCTCCGCCAGGAGCTCGTCCGCGTCCGGTCCGCCGTTGCGCGGGCAGACCAGGAACGTGCACAGCTTCAGCACGTCCTCGTACCGGTGCCATGTCTTCAGCTGCATCAGCGTGTCGGCGCCGATGATATAGAACAGGCTGGCTTTGGACAGCTTGTCCCGCAGGCGGATCAGGGTGTCATAGGTGTAGGTAGTGCCCTCCCGGTCCAGCTCCATCCGGCTGGCTTCCATGCGCCTGGCGCCGCTGAGGGCCACGTTCACCATCCGCCAGCGGTCCTCCGCCGGCGCAATGCCCGTCTTGTGCGGCGGCTGTCCGTCCGGCAGAAAAATCACGCGGTCCAGGGAGACGGCCTCCATCGCCGCCTGTGCCATGATCACGTGCCCTCTGTGGATGGGGTTGAAGGTTCCCCCCATGATGCCGATGCGCTCTTTTGCCAATGTGTGCTCATCCTTCTGTCAATCTCATAAGGATTATAACCGATTTTTCATCCGCATGGAAGGGGCATTTGAAAAAAAACCGAACTTATGCGGGATTTGATGAAAAGCAGCCGCGCAAAAAAAAGCGGAGCCGTCCGCATAGACCGCTCCGCCGGAAGACCGGATCGCAATTACCGCATGTTCTGGGTCACCTTCCAGCCGGCGTCGATCGTGGACTGATGGCTGGTGGCATAGGGACCGATGGCGGCGACCTGGGCCGCGGTTCTCGGGAAATGGATGCACAGGTGGCCCGGGAAGTTGTTGGAGGTGATGTGCTGCACCTCGTGGGGCATGGAGTGGGTCGAGGCCATATAGACGTCCCCGTTGCCCAGCACGACCCAGACGGGGCGCGGGTTCCAGGTGTTCCCGCCGAAGGCCTGCTCCAGGCGGGCGGTATCCGCGGCGGTCAGCGGCTCCGCGTCCGCGTGCGCGCCGAAGGAGAACATGTGAACCTGCCAGCTCAGCCCGGTCTGATAGTCATACACCGTGGCGTACTGGAACTTTTTCGTCAGGGCCTTCACCTTGGTGTACCAGTCGCCGTACTGCACCTGGGACGCCCGAGGCTTCACGTTGGCGGGTGCGGCGGGCACGGGGGTCGGCGTCGGGGTGGTCAGCGCCTTGCCGTCGGCGGAGAGCGCCGCGGTGGATTCCAGGGCCTTCAGGGTCTTGGGACCCGCCACGCCGTCGGCCGTGAGCCGGTTGCTCTTCTGGAACGCCTTGAGCGCGGTGAAGGTCGCGGTGCCAAACTTACCATCCGCCCTGCCGTTGAGGTAACCCAGGTCGATGAGCCGCTGCTGCAGATTCTTCACGGCTTCGCTGTTGTCACCCAGCTTCAGGGTGCTGTTTGTGTTCAGGCTGACAGCCGTGCCGGAAGACGCGGGTGCGGATGTAGCCTTGGGCGCCGGGGTGGGTGTCGCCGCGGAAGCCTTGACAGCCTCGGCGGAGTAGAGTTTCTTAAGCGTTTTCGTGCCGGCTACGCCGTCCCGGGTCAGGCTGTTGGCCCGCTGGAAGGCGATGACCGCGTTGGAGGTGGCAATGCTGTAGATGCCGTCCGCCTTGCCGGTGTAGTAGCCCAGGGCCGCGAGCCGCTCCTGCAGCAGCGTCACCTCGTTGCCGGTGCTGCCCATGCGCAGGGTGGTGGCGGTGTTCACGGTACCTGCTGCGATCGCGCCGGAGTACAGCACCGCCGTCTGGGAGTACAGCTTGACCTGGGTCGCGTATCCCGCCACGCCGTCGACCTTGAGGCCATTCATCTGCTGGAAGGTCCGGATGGCCGCGACGTCGTCCGCCTTGCAGACGCCGTCGAGCGCGGACTGGTAGTAGCCCAGCACCGTCAGGCGCTCCTGCAGGCGCAGCACCGCGTCGCCGGTGACGCCCAGCTGGACCGTGACCGTGTTCTCACGGGTCACCTCTACGGGCGTCGGGGCCGGGGTGGCCACGGGCACCGGGGTCGGGGTCACAGCCGCGGGCGCCGGGTTGGGCGTCTCCGAGGCCGCGAGCGCATTCCAGGAGAAGAGCACCGCATAGGTGGTGGTTCCCGCCAGGCCGTCCGCCTTCAGGCCGTTATTGCTCTGGAAGCGCTTGAGCGCGCTGACCGAGCCGCTGCCGAACTTGCCGTCCACCTTGCCGGTATAGTAGCCCAAATCCTTCAGGCGCTGCTGCACCAGGCGGGCATTCTCGCCGGTAGAGCCGTTGCCCACGCTGGCCGCGGGCACCCGGAAGGTAGGCGCGGGGGTGGGCGTCGGGGTCGGCGCGGGGGTCGGGGTCGCGCCGCTGGCCACGGCGCCGCCGCTGAAGAGCAGTGCCTGGGTCTGCGCGCCGGCGACGCCGTCCGCCTTCAGGCCGTTGGCCTTCTGGAAAGCCTTCAGGGCCGCCGCGGTGGCGGTGTCATTGACTTGGGTAATCGGGCCGCTGTAGTAGCCCAGCTCCTGCAGGCGGGTCTGAATGGTGCCCACCAGGCTGCCCTTGCTGCCGGCGTAGACCGAGACGCCCTCGATGGGGGCCAGGGTCTTGACCGTGGTCTTCGCGCCGCTGGCGTTCAGGGGCTTTCCGCTGTAGAGGAAGGCCTGGAGGTTTGCGTCCGCCACGCCGTTCTGCGGATAGCCGTTCTTGAGCTGGAAGGCCATGACCGCGCTAACCGTGAGATCGCCGTAGCGGCCGTCCGCCTGGGCCTGGGTCATGAAGCCCAGCTCCGTCAGCGCATTCTGGAGCGCGAGCACCGCTTCTCCCTCGGAGCCCCGCTGCAGGAGCTGATAGCTCACGGTGTCCGCGCCGGGCGCGAGGGTGGGCACGGGCGACGGCGTCGGCGTGGCCTTCACCACTTTTTTCATGTTGACGTATTCCTTGCGCGCATAGCCCACGTCATCGCCGTACTGCAGGTAGGCGTACTTGCCCGTCTCCCCCATCACGGTCACAGAGGCGCCGGAGGGGATCGCGCGGATCACCCGGCTGACCTGGGAGTTGGATTCCCGCAGGTTCACCTTGGCGTTCACCGTGGTCTGGTAGGGATAGCCGGTGACGACCTCCGGCGTCGCCTGCGCGTCCGCGGTCTCCTCGTAGGGCGTCAGGTAGGTCTTGAGGATGTAGCCGGTGTATTTGCCGTAGGTCACCTTGTAGTAGTTGCCGGTTTTCCCGGTGACCTTCACGCTCTCGCCCTTGGGCACGCGCGTGAGCACAACCGCCGTGCTCGACGCGCTCCGGCGCAGGTTGACCTTGTCCGTGGTGGTCGTCGTGTAGGGGAACCTCTCGGCCGCCAGCGCCGCCGCAAGGCTCAGCACCAGCAGCGCCGTCAGCAGCACGCCGGTCAGACGCCGGAGCCATGTCCTCTCGTTTTTGCGCATAAGAACGCCTCCCGTAACCATGCTGAAGCGGATGTCCGCGAATAGACCATTTCTTATTGTAAAGCAAATCGCAAAAACTGTCAACACTGCGAACATTCTTTTGTAACATGTTTGCAATCATTTATGAGAATCGCAATGAAAATTTTTGGCGAAGGGTGTAGACAATCGGCGAACCTTGTGCTACAATTCAAATGAACAATCTGGTCGAAAACAAGTCATAAGCGCAAGGTTTTTGTGCTGAAAGGCTTCATTTGCATCGCTTCTTCAGCGGCTTTTGCCGCTTAAGAAATATGCGGCAAAAGCCGCGACAAAAACAAAGGAGGAACCCTGTATGAAAAAGCTGTTTGCTCTGGTCATGGCGCTCGCGATGATCCTGTGCGTCGCCGGTGCGGCGCTGGCTGACGGTTTCAGCGGCGAGATCAAGGTCTGGGTCGCTGAGAACACCGTGGCCTTCACCGAGGAGAAGATCGCCGAATTCAAGGAGGCCAATCCCCAGTATGCCGACATGACCGTGACGATCCAGTCCGTCGGCGAGGGCGATGCCGCCACCTCCATGCTGACCGACGTGGAAGCCGGCGCCGACATCTTCGGCTTCGCGCAGGATCAGCTGAACCGTCTGGTGTCCGTGGACGCCCTGGCGCCCGTGGTGGACGAGAATGCCGCGTTCGTCACCTCTGAGAACGATCCCGGCAGCGTGAAGGCCGTCACGATGGGCGAGACCATCTACGCCTATCCGATGACCAGCGACAACGGCTACTTCCTGTATTATGACAGCACCGTCATCACCGACCCCTCCACCCTCGAGGGCGTGCTGGATCAGGCGCAGGCCGCCGGCAAGAGCGTGTATTTCGAGATCAACTCCGGCTGGTATCAGACCGCGTTCTTCTTCGGCGCCGGCTGCGAATTCACCTTTGAGTCCGACGACGACGGCAACCTGGTGGCCATGAACTCCACCTATGCCTCCGAGAACGGCGTGAAGGCCCTGAAGTCCATGATCAAGGTGGCCAATCACCCGGCCTTCGTCAACGGCTCCTCCGTGGCCAACGCCACCAACGCCGCGGCCGTCGTGTCCGGCACCTGGGATTCAGGCGCTGCCAAGGAGCTCTTCGGCGACGGTTATGCCGCTGCCAAGCTCCCCACCATGGACGGCTATCAGCTGGGCGGCTTCGGCGGCTTCAAGATGCTGGGTGTCAAGCCCCAGATGGACGCCGACAAGCTGGCTGCCTGCCATGCCCTGGCGACCTTCCTGACCTCCAAAGACGTGCAGCTCGACCGCTATGACGCGGTGGGCTGGGGCCCCTCCAACCTGGCCGCTCAGCAGGATGAGCTGGTGCAGGAAGACGTCGCCCTGTCCGCGCTGGCCGCTCAGCTGGCCTTCTGCGAGGCCCAGGGCCAGTACCCCGGCGACTACTGGAGCCTGGCCACCGGCTTGGGCAACGACGTGATCGCCCACAAGTATGACGACATGAGCGACGAGGAACTGCTGGGCGTGCTGCAGCAGTTCGAGGCCACCTGCGAGACCTATCTGAGCAAGTAATTCTGCTCAGTCCGAGCCTCTGGGCCGGGGGCAAGCATGCTTGTTCCCGGCCCTCTTCAATACCGGATGAATCCTGATCAAACCGGGGGGTGGGGGTATGTCCACTGCGGCGATCGTCCTGACTGTCTGGTGTGCCGTGAGCATGGCGGCGGTCGGACTGTCCCTGTATTTTCTTTTCCAGAAGGCCGGACAGAAGGGCTGGTACGCCCTGGTCCCGCTGTACAACAGCTACATCACCGATCGCGTCACCGTTTCCAGGGCGCCGATGACCGGCGCGATCCTGGGCATTTTCTGCGGCTTGCTCAGCCTGCTGATGCCCGGCTGGCTCGCATCCCAGTTCACGGACAAGGGCCGGCTGATCCTGAGCCTGATCCCCTTCGGCGCCTGCATGCTCGTGACGTCGGCCATCGTCTGCGCCAACATGGCGGAGGTCTTCGGCAAGCCGGACCTGTTCGGCGTGGGCATGTTCTTCCTGCCCTTCGTCTTCTGGCCCCTGCTGGCCTTTGACAAGAGCGCCTATGTGACCGAGCAGCCCGCCGGTGACATCGGGGAGGACTTCAAGGCGCTGGGCGCGGACATCCGCGAAGGTGGGAAGATGGTCGGCCAGGGTCTCACGGGACAGGAATACGCCGGCACGGGGAGCTTCCAGCGCGCGGGCAACCGCCTCGGCATGGCGCTGCACAACATTCCCTTCTGGTTCCGCTCCTTCGGCCGCGGCTTCACAACGGACGGCTATGCGCAGCTTGACTTCCTGAAGCTCTCCCCCGGCTGCAAGCGCTTCTACAAGCTGGGAAGGGCCATCCGGTCGATCCCCTTCCACCTGTGGAACCTGATCCGGAAGATCGGCAATTTCTTCAAGAAGATCGGCGTGGGCATCGGCCATTTCTTTGTCGACCTGGTGCACACCTTTATCACCGGCGACTGGAAGACAAAGGTTTCCTATGTGATCATGGGCTTCGGCTCCTGCGCGCGGGGGCAGTGGCTGCGCGGCATCCTGTTCTTCGTCTTCCAGACGGTCTTCAACATCTATCTGTTTACCTTCGGGTGGTGGCATGTGAAGATGCTGCCCACCCTGGGCACCATCCAGCGGGTCACCGAGAACGGCCAGATCGTCGTGGCCGGGCACAACTCGTTCTTCATCCTGCTCTACGGCGTGCTGACGCTGTTCTTCATCGTGGCCTTCCTCTACACCTGGTACCAGAACATCAAGCAGAACCGGATCAGCGAGGAGATCCTCCGCTCCGGGCACACGCTGAAGAGCGCCAGGGACGACATGGCTGCCCTGGCGGACGAGCAGTTCCACAAGACCCTGCTGGCCCTGCCCAGCCTGGGCGTGTTCGTCTTCACCATCCTGCCGATCTTCTTCATGATCCTGATCGCCTTCACGAACTTCGATCATGCGCACCAGCCGCCGAGCAGCCTGTTCACCTGGGTCGGGACGGACAACTTCGGCGAGCTGACCTCCCTCAAGGGCACGACCAGCGGCCCCTCCATGGGCGGAACCTTCCGCCAGGTGCTGCTCTGGACCCTGATCTGGGCGGTCTTCGCCACCTTCCTGAACTATTTCCTGGGCATGCTGGTGGCCATCATGATCAACAAGAAGGGCATCCGCCTGAAGAAGGTCTGGCGGACCATCCTGGTCATGACCATCGCGATTCCGCAGTTCGTCTCCCTGCTGTACGTCTCCAAGATGTTCGCGGCGGACGGACTGATCAATACAACCCTGCAGAACTGGGGCTGGATCAGCGGTCCGCTCCCCTTCTGGACGGACAAGCACTGGGCGCGGGTGGCCATCATCCTGATCAACGTCTGGATCGGCATCCCCTACCTGATGCTGATCGCCACGGGCATCCTGATGAACATTCCGGCGGACCTGTATGAGAGCGCGCGCATCGACGGCGCCAACGGCTTCCAGATGTACCGGAAGATCACCCTGCCCTACATGCTCTTTGTCACCGGGCCCTATCTGCTGACCAGCTTTACCGGCAACATCAACAACTTCAACGTCATCTTCCTGCTCTCCGGCGGCGAGCCCTCGTCGGCCACGGAGCTGGCCGGAAACGCCGGCGGCACAGACCTGCTGATCACCTGGCTGTACAAGATGACCGTCAACAACCACGACTACAACCAGGCCGCCGTCATCGGCATCCTGGTCTTCGTGGTCACCGCTGTGATCAACCTGATCGTGTACAACATGATCCCGTCCGTCAAGAATGAGGAGGATTTCCAGTGATGAGTGAATATGAAATCCGGGAAATCATGCAGACGGCGGACGCGGCGGACACGTATGCGAAGGATGGCAGCGAAAAGCCCGTCTTCCGTCATTCCAAAAAGCGCCACGAGCGGCGCACGCTCACCGGCCTGCACCTGGTGCTGGTCATCATGAGCATCGTCTGGCTGGTTCCCTTCTTCTTCCTGATCTGCCAGTCCGGCCGTTCCTTCGTGCTCGAGGGCGGCGGCATGGTCAACTACGTCATGCCCAGGCAGGGGTTCTCCCTTGACAATTACAAGGGCCTGTTCATCAAGAACTTTAACGTCCAGAACTACATGGGCACCAGCCTGAAAATCGAGGACTTCACCCAGTCGGTGGCCGAAACCGATATCTTCTCCGAAGCGGAGCAGGCAAAGGTCGCTGTCATCCGGGACTACTGGGAGAATCACAGCCGCAAGGACCGTCTGAAGACGACCGACAAGCTGTCCGACCAGATGAAGAAGGACTTCGACGCCGGCAAGCTCTCGGCGGAGCAGGCGGAAGCCTATCAGGCCGTCTTCACCGGCGAGGAAGGCCGCGCCTTCATGAAGCGCGTCTACAGCGGCATCCTCGACGAACACTTCACGCGGGATTTCCGCAGCGATTTCCTCCCCTGGTGGGGCGTCACCTTCCTGATCGCGCTGAGCGCCGCAGCGCTCTTCACGCTGTGCCTGTACCTGCTCCGCCTGCTGCTGCGCGCCCGGGACATCACCGGCCCCGCCAAGTGGTTCTCTGTGCTCGGCATCGCGCTTGCGGTCTTTTTCGCCTTCCTGATCGCGGTCTTCGCCTTCAAGGGCTTCAGCATCCCGAACGTTGAGATGCTGGTCCGCACGGTCATGGCCCTGCTGCTGCTGGTCTTCTTCGGCTTTGTGGCGGCCTCCGCCTTCCTGAAGGAGGACTCAAGGCTCCTGCGCTCCATCCCCGGCTATCCGGCGCAGGGCCCGGGCACCGAGATCAAGCGGATCCTGGCCTTCTTCGGTGAAATGGCGCTGCTGTTCGTCATTCTCGTGTGCATGCTTGTGCCGCTCAAGTCCAGCAACTTCGTGGCCTGGTACGGCAACACTCTGACCATCGCCCTCTTCGTGGCGGTGATCCAGACCGTCATCGTTCTCTCCGTCAGCTACGCCCTCTCCCGCATCCGCTTCAAGGGCCGCAAGCTCCTGATGAACATCGTGCTGGTGCTGGGCATGTTCCCGGGCTTCCTGACGATGATCGTGCTGTACTTCCTGCTCAAGCAGGTCGGCCTGACCCAGAGCGGCGCGGTGCCCGGCCTGATCCTGATCTACTGCGCCTCCTCCGGCATGGGCTACTACATCTCCAAGGGCTTCTTCGACACGATCCCGAAATCCCTGGATGAGAGCGCCCGCATCGACGGCGCCACGCGCCTGCAGGTCTTCATGAAGATCATCATGCCGCTGGCCAAGCCCATCGTCATCTACACCATCCTGATGGCCTTCATGGCCCCGTGGGGCGACTTCGTCTTCGCCAGCTATGTGGCCTTCCAGAGCGAGCCCAACTACAACGTGGCCGTGGGTCTGTATCAGTGGATCAAGCAGAATGACAAACAGAACTACTTCACGCTCTTCTGCGCAGGCGGCGTGCTGGTGGCCGTGCCCATCACAGCCCTGTTCCTGGCGCTGCAGAAATACTACGTCGAAGGTGTCACCGGCGGCGCCGTGAAGGGTTAAGGAGGAATGGAAAATGGCAAGTGTAACGCTGAATCACATCAAAAAGGTCTATGACAACAAGGTGACGGCCGTCCACGACTTCTGCCTGGAAATCAAGGACAAGGAGTTCGTGGTGTTCGTCGGCCCCTCCGGCTGCGGCAAGTCCACCACCCTGCGCATGGTGGCTGGCTTGGAGGACATCTCCGGCGGCGAGCTTTACATCGGCGACCGGCTGGTCAACGACGTGGAGCCCAAGGACCGGGACATCGCCATGGTCTTCCAGAACTACGCGCTCTACCCCCACATCACGGTCTATGAGAACCTGGCCTTCCCGCTGCGCCTGCGCAAGATGAACAACGAGGAGATCCACCGCCGGGTGTGCGAGGCCGCGGAGATCCTGGGCATCACCGAGTACCTGGGCCGCAAGCCCAAGGCCCTCTCCGGCGGCCAGCGCCAGCGCGTGGCCATCGGCCGCGCCATCGTCCGCGACCCCGCCGTCTTCCTGATGGACGAGCCCCTGTCCAACCTGGACGCCAAGCTGCGCAACCAGATGCGCGCCGAGATCATCCTCCTGCGCAAGCGCGTGGACACCACCTTCATCTACGTCACCCACGACCAGACCGAGGCCATGACCCTGGGCGACCGCATCGTCATCATGAAGGACGGCTGGGTCCAGCAGGTGGGCACGCCCCAGGAGGTCTTCGATACCCCCGTTAACCTGTTCGTGGCCGGCTTCATCGGCAGCCCGCAGATGAACTTCCTCAAGGCCAGGCTGCTCAAGGGCGAAGGCGACGCGGACTACTGCGTGGACGTGCTGGGCGTGAAGATTCCCCTGGACGCCGACCAGTGCGCCGTTCTGGCGCAGAAAGGCGCACAGAGTCAGGAGATCACCCTGGGCGTGCGGCCCGAGCACACCACCGTGCTCTTCGACGGCGCGCAGGATCCGGCCGCCATTCCCTGCACCATCAGCGTCAACGAGATGATGGGCAGCGAACTGCACCTGCACATGCGCTCGGCCAACAACGACAACCTCATCGTCCGTGTGCCCACGGTCAACCTGACCCCGGAGCAGCGCGCAAGCCTTTCCGACGGCAGCACCCTGTACATCACCTTCCCCGCCAAGGTCATGCACCTCTTCGACCCTACCTCCGAGAAGAGCCTGATCTACGGCGACTGACCAGCTTCCATCGGCCGCATCCGCACGGATGCGGCTTTTCGCATCCGTAAATTTTCCTGTTCCGTTTGCATTTCCGTTAAAAAAGGATGACAAAAGGAAAAAGGTGTGCTATACTCATCATCGAGGCTTTGGGCCCACAACGCATCAGAGGTGATCGCAATGAAGGTTATCCTGCTCCGGGACGTCAAAGGCCAGGGCAAGCGCGACGATATCATCAACGTGTCCGACGGTTATGCCCGGAACTTCCTCTTCCCCCAGAAGCTGGCCATGGAGGCCACCGCCGGCGCCACCAAGGAAGTGCAGCGCAAACGCGCCGCGGAGGACGCCCGGGAGGCCGAGCGCCGCGCCGCAGCGATCGAAAAGGCGGCTCAGCTCAAGGACAAGGTCATCGACCTGCAGGTCAAGTGCGGCGAGAAGGGCCGCCTGTACGGCTCCGTCACCACCGCCGAGGTCGCCGAGCAGCTGAAAGCCCAGCACGGCGTGACCGTGGACAAGAAAAAGATCGAGCTCGCCGAGCCGGTGAAGCAGGTCGGCGACGTGAAGGTCACCGTCTGGCTCTACAGCGGCATCACCACCCAGATGACCCTGCACGTGGTGCCCCTCGCCAAGTAACAGCGCACACATCCCGGGAAAGGAGGATGGCCATGAGCGAACTGCGGGCCGACACACAGCCCAACAGCCTGGAGGCGGAAAAATCCGTTCTCGGCGCAATGCTCAGGGATCCCAACGCCGTCCTCAAGGCCGTGGAGGAGCTTGTGCCGGATGACTTCTACCAGCCGGCACACCGCGAGATCTTCGACGCCATGGCGGCCCTCACCCGCGCGCACCAGCCGATCGACCTGGTGACCGTGGACGAGGAGCTGCGCCGCCGCGGCACCCTGGACGGCGTGGGCGGCACCGCCTACCTCATCGATCTGCATCAGTTCGTGCCAGCCACCGTCAATGCCCATGCCTACATCAGCATGGTCAGCGAGAAGAGCACCCTGCGCAGGCTCATCGGCGCTTCGCAGCAGATCAGCCAGGAGTGCTTCAGCCAGCAGAACCCGCTGCCGGAGATCCTGAGCCACGCGGAGAAGGCTGTCTTCGACATCGTGATGGCCCGGGGCAGCAGCGAAGCGCTCAAGGCCATCCGCGAGGTGCTCTTCAACACCTATGCCACCATTGAGGAGCTGAGCCGCAACAAGGGCAAACTGCCCGGCGTGCCCACCGGCTTCACGCAGCTGGACCAGCTGCTGACCGGCCTGCACCCCGGCGAGCTGATCCTCATCGGCGCCCGGCCGTCCATGGGCAAGACCTCCTTCGCGATCAACATCGCCACCTACGCGGGGGTTGTGGGCGGAAAGCGCGTCGCGTTCTTCAGCCTCGAAATGCCCCGGGAGCAGATCGCGATGCGCATGCTCTGCGCCCAGGCGCGGGTGGACATGCAGCGGGTCCGGCAGGGCAGCCTGTCCAACGACGACTGGATGCGCCTGGCCAACGCCATCAATCCCCTGGCCGGCAGCGAAATCTACATCGACGACACCGCCGGCATCACCCCGACCCAGCTGCGCTCCCGCTGCAGGCGGCTGATGATGGAGAAGGGGCTGGACCTGATTGTGCTGGACTACCTGGGGCTGATGCGGGTCGACGGCAAGGCAGAGAACCGCCAGCTGGAGGTCAGCGAGATCAGCCGCTCCCTGAAGGCCATCGCCCTGGATCTGAAGGTGCCGCTGATCGCCTGCGCGCAGCTGAGCCGCGCCGCCACCACGCGCCAGGACAAGCGCCCGGTGCTCAGCGACCTGCGCGACTCCGGCTCCATCGAGCAGGATGCCGACGTGGTCATGTTCCTGCACCGGGAAGCCTATTACGACAGGGAAAACGCCGATCAGAACGTCGGCGAGGTCATCGTCGCCAAGCAGCGGAACGGCCCTCTGGACAACATCCGCCTGGCCTGGCTGAGCGAATACGCCTCTTACGCCAATCTGGCCCCGAGCCAGGGCGACAAACCATACTGATACATAAGGATGATCCGAGATGCAGGAGACAACCGTCAACGCGCTGCGGCCCGGCATGACCTTTGAGGGGGACCTGCTGGTCCGCGCTGTGGACAAGCGCACCGGCAAGACGGGCCGCGACTACCTGGACATGACCCTGTGCGACCGCACGGGCGAGATCAACGCCAAGGTCTGGAACCTCGAAGGGCTTCCCGGCATGCCGGTGGCCAGCGGCGTGGTTTACCTGGAGGGCTCGGTGGAGGAATTCAACGGGCGCATCCAGATGCGGGTCAACAAGCTGAAGCCCGCAACCGACCCGGATCTGCGCAAGCTGATCCCCTGCGCGCCGGAACCCGCCTCCGAGATGATGCTCCGAATCGAGGAGACGGTTGACTCCTTCGCGTCGGAGGACCTGAAGACTCTGGTCCGGGAGATGATTCGGCTGACTGGGGACGCCCTGGAGTGGTTCCCCGCCGCCCAGCGCATGCACCACGCCGAGCGCAGCGGCCTGCTGCATCACACCACCAGCATGATGAACACCGCCGAGCACATCTGCGAGGCCTATCCCTTCCTCCACCGGGACCTGCTGCTGGCGGGCGTGATCATCCACGACCTGAGCAAAACCGCGGAGCTCAAGAGCGACAAGCTGGGCAACGTCTCGGATTACACCGCCGACGGCCTGCTGGTCGGCCATCTCGTCCGGGGCGTGGCCCTGGTGGACGAGGCAGCCCGGAACACCGGCGTGAGCGGCGAGATCGTCACGCTGCTGGAGCACATGATGATCAGCCATCACGGCATCCCGGAGTTCGGCAGCCCGCGGCGCCCCCTGTTCCCCGAGGCGGAGGCGCTCCACTGGATCGACACCCTCGACGCCAAGATGGACGAGATGCGGACCATCCAGGAGCGGACCCCTGCAGGAGCCTTCTCCGAGCGCATCCCCTACCTCGACGACCGCAGAATGTATCACCCGCTCTTCACGGCGGAACCGCCCAAACCGGCGGAGGCAGCCCCGGCCCCGGAGGCCGGCGATGCCGAGCTCCCGTTCTGAGAAGTGCGCATGACTAAGGAGGTAACAACCCATGATGAAGAAGACCGCACTGATCCTGACCGTTTGCGTTCTGGCGCTGGGCCTTGCCGCCTGCGCGAAGAAGCCGGAGGCGGAAACCGCCGTCGTCACGGTACCCGAGCGCTTTGAGACCGCCGTGGCCGCCCCAGAGGCCGCCGAGGCGGCATCCGCACCGACCGACGTGCCCGAGGACATCAACTGGGACGATTACGCGGACGCCATCGCCGCGGAGGAGGGCATCGATGCGGCGTCCGTGGAGGAGACCGGCACGGTGACAAGCGACCCGATCCACGCGGACGCGGGCGTCTCCCCCACCAGCGTCCCGGAGGTCATCGTGGTCTACCCGGGCGCCACGCCGGTGGTGATCGACCCGGTCGACAAGCCCACCCCCACGCCGGTGCCCGAGATGAAGTTCAGCGAGTACAGCACCTATGACGCCACCAAGCTGCGGCTGTCCTTCGAGGCGCCCAAGGGCTGGGAGTCGGATGACTCCCTGTCCGACACCTATGTGCTGATCAATCCCGACACTCGCTTCCCCTATCAGGCGCAGCTGATCGTCACCGCCCGGGCCGTCTCCACCGATTACAGCACCAACGATCTGAAAAAGGAAGTCCTGGCTGTGGTGGACAACCTGAAGCCGGAATTCACCTCCTTCAGCAAGACCAACACCGCCACCCGCACCCTGTTCGACAAGAACGGTGTGTACATCGACTTTGACGGCTATGTGAAGGGGACCGAGAACCGCGTCTGGGGCCGCGTGCACGCCGTAACCGTGAACAAGACGCTGGTGGTGCTCCGCATCACCGCACCCTACGAGTATTCCCGCACCTACAAGGACGGCGTCTACAGCCGCTTCCGCAAGACCGTCAAGTTCACCAAGTGAGCGATCTCCAACCGGCAGCAATGCCGGTTTTTTGTCTCTCTAAAACCCCACGCTAGGCGTGGGGTTCGGGGAAGCTTACAGCTATGCGGATGACAAAAAACTCCTTTTGCTATAATACAAACGCGGTCTGCCAACTGCGAAGGAAATAGCAAAAGGAGGTCATTAGGTGGCTAACGACTTACAAAGCTTAGCACATACGCGGTGGAATTGCAAATATCACATCTATTTTGTCCGCCTATTTGATACAATGTAACGATGAACCCGGGAACCCCATTAACGATTGTGAATCG
>CAMKAE010000021.1 GCA_946410395.1 uncultured Clostridia bacterium | reverse complement strand
CCAACATCGTATGGGGCCAGCGGGGCAACTTCCTGGACGTGCCCACCGACTGCCCGCAGCGGGACGAGCGCTTGGGCTGGACGGGCGACGCCGAGGTGTTCATCAAAACCGCGAGCTACCTCTTTGACACCGAGCGCTTCTTCAAAAAGTGGCTGCATGACATGGCGGCGGATCAGAGGAAGAGCGGAGAGATCGGGCAAGTGATCCCGGATGTGATGCCTGAGGGAGACAGCAGCGCCGCATGGGGCGACGCGGCCACGATCTGTCCCTGGCAGGTGTACCAGACCTACGGCGACGCATCCGTCCTGGAAGACCAGTTTGACTGCATGCGGAAATGGGTGGATTACATTACCGGTGTGACGACCACGCCCAACCTGTGGACCGATCACTTCCACTTCGGCGACTGGCTGGGGCTGGACGCGCCCAGCGGCAGCTACAAGGGCAGCAGCCGCGACGATTTTATCGCCAGCGCGTTCTACGCCCATTCCGCGGAGCTGGTGGTGAAAGCGGGCAAGCGTCTGGGCAAAGACGTATCCGCCTATGAAAAACTGCATGGAGAGATCATGGCGGCCTTCCGCAAAACCTTCCCGGAGTATCAGACGCAGACCGAGCACGTGCTGGCCGTGCACTTCGGGCTGGCGGAGGATCCGCAGAAGACCGCGGACGCCCTGGCGGAAATGGTCAGGCGCGACGGTGTGCAGCTGCGCACCGGTTTCGTGGGCACGCCTTTCATTCTGCATGCGCTGAGCAATTACGGTCACGCCGACCTGGCGTGGTCGCTGGTGCTGCGCCGGGAGTACCCCGGCTGGCTGTACCCGGTCACCAAAGGCGCCACCACGATCTGGGAGCACTGGGACGGCATTCATAAAGACGGCACCTTCTGGTCGAAGGACATGAACTCCTTCAACCATTACGCCTACGGCGCAGCGGCGGACTGGATTTTTGAACAGGCGGCGGGCATCCGGCATGATGAGGCCCATCCTGGTTTCTCCGAACTGATCTACGCGCCGCATCCGGACGAGCGGCTGGGCTGGCTGCGGGCCGGGCTGGACACGCGGCATGGCACGGTCAGCGCCTTGTGGACCTGTGAGAAGGATGGCGTCCGTTATGAATTGGAAACTCCGGTCCGGACGAAGGTTTGCCTGAACGGTGAAGCAAGATGGGTGAATCCGGGAAAGTATACCTTCTGGACAGCGGAATAAAGGAGGTAAAAGTCGTGCGCAGCATGAAAATCAACCGGGACTGGGATTTCGGATCGGGTCAGCTGGAACTGGGGAACCGCCTTCGCGGGAAATATGGGGACCGGAAGGTCAATCTTCCACATGATTACATGATCGAAAGCGATGTATACGCCGATGCGCCTTCCGGCGCAGCCAGCGGCTATTACAACGCGGGTGTCGCTCATTACGCGAAAGAGATTGATATCCCGGCGGACTGGGAAGAGGACCGGGTTTTTCTGCGCGTGGACGGTGTCATGATGAATGCCACCGTGGAGGTGAACGGTGACAAGGTTGCCATGAGGCATTATGGCTACGCGCCTTTTGAGGCAGATCTCACGCGGTTTGTCTATCCCGGTCAGAAGAACCGTATCGTGGTCACCGTGAATCCCAGCATGCAGCCCAACTCCCGGTGGTATTCCGGAGCAGGCCTGTTCCGGGGCGTGGAACTGGTGCATACCCCCAAGCTGCATGTGGCCTTCGGAGGAGTGTCCGGTTACACGAAAAGGATCGAATTTGATGAGGCCGGGAAGCCTGAAACAGCCTTTTTGCAGGTTTCCGCGGAGATCCGGAACGAGTGTGCGGAGAACCGGCTGGCGGAAGTCACCTTTGCCCTGGTCGACGACAAGACTGGCGAAACGGTCAGGAGCAGTAAAACGCTGACACAGATCGGGGCTTTGTCTATGGGAACGGCCTGTATGACGCTGACTGTGGACCGCCCTCTGCTCTGGGACGCGGACCATCCCGATCTTTACCGCCTGCAGGCCACCGTCAAAGATGCGGGCACATTCAAAACGCATATCATCCCAAATGATCGCCCCACCGAGGACACCGAGCGCGTCCTGTTCGGCATCCGTACCATTGAGGCGGACGTGAAGCACGGGCTGAGGATTAACGGAAAAACGGTCAAGCTCCGGGGCGGATGCGTCCATCATGACAATGGGCCAATCGGCGCCGTGACGGTGTACGATGCGGAAGCCCGCAAGGTCAGGAAACTGAAGGAAATCGGTTTCAATGCCATACGCACCACCCACAACCCGCCTTCCTCCGCCCTGATTGAGGCGTGTGACCGGCTGGGCATGTATGTCTTCGACGAGGCTTTTGACGCCTGGGGCATGGGCAAGCAGCCCGGCGACTACAACCAGTTTTTTGAAACCGATTGGGAGAAGGACATGACGGCCTTCGTGAAGCGCGACCGCTGCCATCCCTGCGTCATCCTCTGGTCCACCGGCAACGAGATCACCGAGCGCGGAGGTCTGGGCGACGGCTATGTGCTGGCGGTGAAACTGGCCGACGCCGTTCGCAGACTTGATCCCAGCCGTCCCATCAGCAACGCAATCTGCTCCTTCTGGAACGGACTGGACGATATCGTGATGGCCGATCAGATGAAAAAGCGGACGGAGGGCCTTTCCGGCGGCCTGCAGAACGCCGACATCGGCGGCAAGAAAGATCTGCTGTGGGAACAGTACACCGAGGCTTTCGCCAATGGTCTGGACGTGGTGGGCTACAACTATCTGGAGAACAAATACGACGCGGACCATGAAATGTTCCCCGAGCGCGTAATTCTGGGAAGCGAAAACTATCCCAAGGAAGTCGGCATGCACTGGCCCATGATCGAGAAGACACCCTGGGTGATCGGTGAGTTCACCTGGACAGCCTGGGATTACATCGGCGAGGCCGGGTTAGGTAAAGCCACCTTCTATGAACTCGGGGACCCGATGATCGGCAATCCCTGGGGCGCTGGCTCACCCTTTCCCTGGCGCACGGCCAACGACGCGGATTACGATGTCACCGGACAGATCCGTCCGCAGGGTGTTTACCGCCGCATCGTGTGGGGCAGCCGGGAGACCGGTCTCTTCAGTTATGACCCCGCCGTCATCGGCAAAGTGGAGACCCTGTCCAACTGGGGCTTCCCCGGCGTGTGGCCTCGCTGGAACTGGCAAGGCCGGGAGGGCAAGCCCGTGGACATCGCCGTGTTCAGCAGCGCCGAGGAAGTGGAGCTGATCGTGAACGGCGTCAGCCGGGGCCGTCAAAAAGCGGGTGAGGCACCGGTCCACGACATGCCCCTGACCTTCCTGTTCCGCACGGAATACCAGCCGGGAACGCTGGAAGCAGTGAGCTATACTGGTGGCGAAGAAGTCTCCCGGGCATCACTGACATCCACTGGCAAACCTGTTTCGATCCGTTTGACCGCTGAGACGGAAACCATGAAGGCTAATGGCGAGTCCCTGTGTTACGCGAATGTGGAACTGCTGGATGAGGAAGGCCGGGTGGTGCCCGACGCTGATGTCCCGCTGTCCGCAGAAGCGGAAGGCGCGGCGCAGCTTCTGGGCTTCGGCAGCGGCAACCCCGTCACGGATGAAAACTACAGCAAAGGCCGGTTCACCACCTGGCAAGGCAAAGCCCTGGCTGTGCTGCGCGCGGGTTATGAAGCCGGAGATGCCAAACTGACAGTATCGGCTGAAGGACTCGGGAAAGCGGAGATCATTCTTCCCGTGCAAGTGTAAAAAGGAGCGTGGCGGATATGCGCACCATTATCCCTTTCAACGAGAACTGGGCATTCCTGAAGCCGGGAGAGGACCGTGTGCCTGTCACGCTGCCCCATACCTGGAACGCTTTGGACGGCCAGGACGGCGGCGGCGATTACTGGCGGGGCGAATGCGTCTATGAAAAGGCTTTCATCGCTCCGGACAGAAATGCGAACGATGAAGTATACCTGGAGTTCGACGGTGTGTCCGCCTCTGCGAAGGTCTCCCTGAACGGCGTTTCCGTCGGCGAGCATCACGGCGGATACAGTCGGTTTCGCTTCAACATCACGGAACACCTGAAGACGGGTGAGAACCGCCTGTCCGTGGCGGTCAGCAATGCCGCCTGTGACACGGTGTATCCGCAGAACGCCGACTTTACCTTCTACGGCGGCATCTATCGGGCGGTGCGGCTGATCGTGCTGCCGAAGATCCATTTTGACATGGACACCCTGGGCGGCTGCGGCATCCGGGTGACGCCAAAGGTGCTGGCCGACGGCTCTGCAAATGTGCAGGTCTCCGCCCGCATCACCGGCGGCCGGGCCATGTTTGCGCTGAATGGGGAAACGCTGACGGGAAACGAAGTCACCTTCCATCTCGAAAACCCCATTCTGTGGCAGGGCCGGAAGAATCCTTATCTGTATACGCTGACAGTTCGTCTGTACGATGGCGATACTCTGTGCGATGCGCTGGATATCCCCTTTGGGATCCGCTCCTTCCGCATCGATCCCAATGAGGGCTTCGTTTTGAACGGCGAAAGCTACCCCCTGCGGGGCGTGGCCATGCACCAGGACTGGCTGGGCAAGGGCAACGCCATTTCCGAAGCAGACATGGAAGAAAGCCTGCGCCACGTATACGACATGGGGGCCACCACCGTGCGCCTGGCTCATTACCAGCACGATCAGCACACCTATGACCTGTGCGACCGGCTGGGCATCGTGGTGTGGACGGAAATCCCCTACATCAGCGAACATCTGGACAACGCAAGGGACAACGCGCTGAGCCAGATGCGGGAGCTGATCGAACAGAATTACAACCATCCCTCCATCGTGGTGTGGGGCCTGAGCAATGAAATCACCATGGCCCACGGCAACCAGGAAACACTGGTGCCCTTCCATCAAAAGCTGAACGATTTGTGCCACGAGATGGACGATACCCGTCTCACCACCATGGCCTGCATATCGCCCTTGCCTACGGATCATCCCCTTTTGGATGTGCCGGACGTGCTTTCCTACAACCATTATTTCGGCTGGTACGGCGGACATCTGGAGGACAACGGCCCCTGGTTCGACCGCTTCCACGCCCTGCATCCCGATTTGCCTGTGGGCGTATCGGAATACGGCTGCGAAAACAGCCTGTGGCATTCCTCCCACCCCGAACCCGGTGATTACAGCAACGAGTACCAGATGATCTACCACGAAAGCCTGATCAAGCAGCTGTATTCCCGGAAATATCTGTGGGCCACCCATGTGTGGAACATGTTTGATTTCGCCGCCGACGCCCGGGAGGAGGGCGGCACCAAGGGCCGCAACAACAAGGGCCTGGTGACCTTTGACCGCAGGACCCGGAAGGACACATTTTACGCCTACCAGGCATGGCTGACGGACGAACCCATGCTGCATCTGTGCGGCAAGGAATTCGTCAACCGGGACGGGGATGAGACGAAATTCGTGGTGTACAGCAATCTGCCGGAAATCACCCTGACAGTGAACGGAACGGAATACAGAAAGCAGGCAGAAGATCATTTCTTCCACTTCACTGTGCCCCAGCCGGAAGGCGATTATACCGTCACCGCGTCCGCGGGGGATCTCTCTGAACAGGCGCAGTTCACGCATGTGGCCGAGCCCGATCCCTCCTACCGTTTCCAGCAGGGCACGGTGCTCAACTGGTTCGACATTGAGACACCGGAGGGCTTCTATTCCGTCAAAGACCTCCTGAAGGACATTTCCCTGTCCCATGACGCCGCGGCACTTGTCAAGCCCCTGCTGGCGGAAATGACAGCGGCCCGCGCGGCGAAGGCGGAACAGAAGGAAAGGGAAACCGGGCGCGAGACCGTGAAGAGCGGCGAGGGCATCAGCGCTGCCGACCGCATGGCTATCACATTGCAGTTCAGCCTCCTCCAGCTCATCCGCATGGGCGCGCCTGACATGCCGAAGGAGCGTATCCTTGAAATCAACCGACGGCTGAACCGGATCCCGCGCGTGGCTCTGCCGAAAGACGTGGACAGGGAACAGATGGAGAAGGACGGACACCGGAAATAGAACGCCTATGCCCTGGATGACCGCTTTGTGATCCGGGACGGGCGGCGGCATCCCTTCGCGGTGATCTGCCCCGGCGGCGGCTATACCATGGTGTGCGGTTATATTGAGGGCGTGCCCTACGCACGGAAACTGAACGAGATGGGCATCTCCGCCTTCATCGTGTACTACAGGGTGAAGGAAGCGGCGCGCTTCCCCGCGCCTCAGGACGATCTGGCCCGGGCTATTCGGGAAATCTTTGCCCGTGCGGACGAATACCGGCTGGACACCGCTCACTGGTCCGTGTGGGGTTCTTCCGCCGGTGGGCATTTGGCAGCCAGCTTCGGCACTGCCGGCATGGGCTATCCGCATTACGATGTGCCCAAGCCGGAAGCTCTGGTGCTGACTTACCCCGTCATCAGCATGCGTGCGGATTTCACCGAGCAGCAGACCCATAACATGCTGCTGGGCGATCCCGCCAAACCATCCATGGAAGCCTTCGCCAGCGTGGATGAGCAGGTGGACGCGAACTATCCGCCCACCTACATCTGGTGCGGTGACGCGGATCAAACCGTAAAGCCGAAGAATACCCGCCGCATGGCCGAAGCGCTGAAAAAGGCCGGCGTGCCGTATCAGTGTGAAATCTTCCCAGGCGTGGATCACGGCGTCAGCCCCGGCACCGGAACGGCAGCCGAAGGGTGGATCGGGCACGCGGTGACCTTCTGGGAAAAGCAGCGGCATTAATCTCTCGTGCACGAATGCGTCTTCCTCCGCAGGGGGAGGGCGTTTTTTGCCTGGACGGATGGACGCACCAACGATGTCGGATTTGTGTGAATTGTCATCGGAACACAGGAAGCGTCTCTGCATCGGAAAGGCTAAAATCAGGATGCATGAATGTCATTGAGGAGGTGCCGCATGATGCCGAAACCGACCATCAAATTGGGCTTTGCTCCTACCCGCCGGGCCATCTTCAGCGCGCCGGCCGCCGTGGAATACCGCAATCTGACCGCCAATCGGCTGCGGGAGATGCACATCGACTTTGTAGATATCGACGATATCAACGAGGAAGGTCTGCTCTACGACGACGCAGGCCTGGAAAAGATCATTGAGAAGTTTCAGCGGGAAAAAGTGGACGGTCTGTTCCTGCCCCATGCCAACTTTGGCACGGAGTATGAGTGCGCCCGGCTCGCCAAAACCCTGAACGTTCCCGTGCTGCTTTGGGGTCCCCGGGATGAGCGGCCGGATGAAAACGGCATGCGGCTGCGGGACAGCCAGTGCGGCCTTTTTGCAACGGGCAAAGTGCTGCGCCGCTTCCGGGTGCCCTTCACCTATATGAATAACTGCAAGCTGACCGATCCCGAATTTGAACGGGGCATCCGGGATTTTCTGGCGGTGTGCAACGTGGTCAAGGTGTTCCGCCACACCCGCATTTTGCAGATCGGACCCCGGCCTTTCGATTTCTGGTCCACTATGTGCAATGAAGGGGAGCTGCTGGAGAAATTCAATATCCAGCTGGCCCCCATTCCGCTGCCTGAACTCTATGCCGAAATGAAGAAATGGCGGGAGGAAAAGACGGAGGTCCGAAAGGTCGTCGACGATTGCCGTGAAAACATGATCTGCAAAATTGAGGACGACCATCTGGCCCGCGTGGCGGAACTGAAAGTGGCGATGAAATCCCTTGCTGACAAGTACGGCTGCAACGCTATCGCCATCCAGTGCTGGAACGCCTTGCAGGACGAGATCCACATCATGCCCTGCGCCGCCAACAGTCTGCTGAATGAAGAGGGCATTCCCGTGGTCTGTGAAACGGACATTCACGGAGCGATTTCCCAGTTAATCGCAGAGGCCGCGGCCATGAATGAGCGCCGGGTCATGTTCTCCGACTGGACGGTGCGCCATCCCGATAACGATAACGGCGAATTGCTCCAGCACTGCGGTCCATGGCCCATTTCCGTGGCCAGGGAAAAGCCCACCATCTGTGTTCCGGTCGCTTTCCCGGAAAACGGCGCGGTGTCCGCAGAGGCTAAGCACGGCCCCATGAGCCTGGTGCGCTTTGACGGCGACGAAGGCGAATACAGCATCCTCCTGGGCCACGCCCGGGGCATTGACGGTCCCTGGACCCGCGGCACCTATGTGTGGGTGGAGGTCAACAACCTGAAACGCCTGGAAGCCAAGGTGGTGGAAGGCCCGTATATCCATCACGTGGCGGCCATTCACGGCGACGTGGTGCCCGTTGTGTACGAGGCCTGCAAATACATTGGCGTGAAACCTGATCTGTATGACCCGATCGAGGAGAAGGTCAAGGCATACCTGCACGGTGAAAATGTGGTGTTTGATGAGGTGTGAGGATGAACGCTTTAGCTTTGAAAGCCTATGACCTGCGCCGGGACGTCCTGGACATCATCGTGAACGGCGGGGGCGGACACATCGGCGGCGATATGAGCAGCATGGAAATCATGCTGGCCCTGTATAGCCGCATGAATGTGGATCCAAGCCGTCCTGACGATCCGGACCGGGACCGTTTCGTCCTCTCCAAGGGCCATTGTGTGGAAACACTATACGCCGTGCTGGCGGATAAGGGCTTCCTGGATATCGGGGAGGTCAAGGCCCGGTTCTCCAGGTTCGGCAGCGAGTACATCGGCCACCCCCATAACACACTGCCGGGCATTGAGATGAACTCCGGATCGCTGGGACACGGTCTCAGCGTCTGCGTGGGTATGGCGCTGGCAGGGAAAATGGACAAGAGGAATTACCGCGTGTATACCCTGATGGGGGACGGTGAGCTGGCCGAGGGCTCCATCTGGGAAGCCCTGATGGCTGCCGGCCATTACAAACTGGACAATCTCTGTGCCGTTGTGGATCGCAATCATTTGCAGATTTCGGGGAACACCGAGGACGTGATGGGTCACCACGACCTGCACGCACGCTTTGCCGCCTTCGACTGGCACGTGATCGATGTGGCGGATGGAAATGATGTTGACCAGCTCAACGCGGCTTTCGACGAAGCAGAACAGACCAGAGGACAGCCCACCATCATCATCGCGAACACCGTCAAGGGCAAGGGCAGCACTCTGATGGAGAACAAGGCATCCTGGCATCATCATCTGCCAAACGCAGAAGAATATGCAGCCATCCGGAAGGAACTGCTGGAACGGAAGGAGGCGCTGCTTCATGAATAAGATCGCCAACCGCGCCATGATGTGCGAAGTGCTGAAGGAGGCCGCCTCCCAAGACCGCGACGTGATCGTCCTGTGTAGCGACAGCCGGGGCAGCGCGAGCCTGGCCTCTTTTGCCGAAGCTTATCCCGAACAGTTTGTGGAGGTTGGCATCGCGGAGCAGGACCTGGTGAGCATTGCGGCCGGCCTTGCCTCCTGCGGGAAAAAAGCTTTTGCCGTCTCTCCCGCATCTTTCATTTCCACCCGCAGCTATGAGCAGTGCAAAGTGGACTGCGCCTATTCCAATACCAACGTAAAGCTGGTGGGGATTTCAGGCGGTGTCAGCTACGGCGCGCTGGGCATGACGCATCACTCTGCCCAGGACATTGCTGCCATGAGCGCCATCCCCGGCATGCGGGTCTATCTGCCATCGGACCGGCATCAGACACGGAAGCTGTTCGAAGCACTGCTCCAGGATAAGCAAACCGCCTACATCCGCCTCGGCCGGAATCCGGTGGAAGATGTATACGAAGAAGGAAGCGTGCCCTTTGAAATGGATAAGGCCACCGTGCTGTCCGAAGGTACGGACGTGCTGTTGGTGGCCTGCGGCGAAATGGTGAAGCCAAGCCGGGATGCGGCAGAGCTGCTGAACGGTCAGGGCATCTCCGCTGGTGTGTTGGACATGTACTGTGTCAAGCCCCTGGACCGGGAAGGCTTGCTGAAGGCCGCAAATGGCAAAAAGCTGGTGATCACGGTCGAGGAACACGCGCCCTTTGGCGGCCTGGGTTCCATGGTAGCCCAGGTGATCAGCGCAAACGATCCGAAACGGGTCATCAATTTGGCTCTGCCGGATGCTCCCGTGATCACCGGTACCTCTCAGGAGGTCTTCGATTATTACGGCCTAAACGCGGCGGGGATTGCGGACACCGTGAAAAAGGCGCTGGAGGGCTGAACCGTGGCGAAGTACGTGCTGTCCGTGGATCAGAGCACCCAGGGCACCAAGGCGCTGATCTTTGACGCGGCGGGGAAAATGCTGTCCCGGGCGGACCTGCCCCACCGG
Organism: uncultured Clostridia bacterium; assembly: GCA_946410395.1. Classification (GTDB taxonomy): domain Bacteria; phylum Bacillota; class Clostridia; order Christensenellales; family Aristaeellaceae; genus RUG11272. The sequence continues at coordinate 6,604 of CAMKAE010000021.1, read as the reverse complement.
CAAATCGTCAACGCCGCCGGATGGGTGTCTCACGACCCGGAGGAAATCTATCAGAATACGCTGAACGTCGTGCGTATGGCTGCGGAGAAGGCTGGCGCAGATCCCTCCCATATCGTTTGCATGGGTATCAGCAATCAGCGGGAAACCACTGTGGCCTGGGACAAGGTCAGCGGCAAACCCGTCTGTGACGCCATCGTATGGCAGTGCGCCCGTGCTGTGGATGTTTGCGCCAGGGTGGAGAAAACCGGGATCGGCGATCTTGTGAGGGATCACACCGGTATCCCCATCTCGCCCTATTTTCCGGCGGCCAAAATGGCGTGGATCCTTCAAAACGTGCCTGAGGCGAAAACCCTGGCGGAAAAGAATCAGTTAGGTATGGGCACCATCGACGCTTGGCTGGTGTGGAAACTGACAGGACAATACAGGACCGATTATTCCAATGCCTCACGCACGCAGTTGTTTAACCTTCATACGCTGGCATGGGATGCGGATATCTGTGCTGCCTTCGGCATTCATCCTGACGTCCTGCCCGCTGTGACGGATTCCGACGCCGTGTTTGGCGAGACGAATCTGGACGGATGGATGCCCAGGAAGATTCCTGTCTGCGGGGTGCTGGGCGACAGCCACGCCGCGTTGTTCGGCCACGGCTGTGTCGACGCGGGTATGACCAAGGCGACTTATGGTACGGGCTCCTCCATCATGATGAACATCGGGCCGGACTTCATCGCCTCAAAAAACGGATTGGTGACTTCTCTGGCCTGGAAACACAAGGACCGGATCAGCTATGTGATGGAGGGCAACGTCAATTACACTGGCGCGGTGATTACCTGGCTCAAGGACAGTCTGGGACTGATCGCTTCGGCAGGCGAAACGGAAGTCATGGCAAGGCAGGCGCATCCGGCTGATACCACCTGTCTGGTTCCCGCTTTTTCAGGGCTTGGCGCACCGTACTGGAAAAGTGATGCCCGTGCCCTGCTCTGCGACATGGGCCGCACCACCGGCAAGAACGAAATTGTTCGTGCGGCTCTGGACAGCATTGCCTTTCAGATATATGATGTAATTACTGCCATGGGGAGAGATACCGGAATCCGTCTGCCTGTCCTGCGGGTGGACGGAGGCCCGACCCGGAACGGCTATCTGATGCAGTTCCAGAGTGATCTGCTGAACACACCGGTCAATTGTCCCAAAGCGGAGGAACTGTCCGCTATTGGTGCGGCCAGAATGGCAGGGGTTTCTTCCGGCCTTTATCCCGATCCTTTGCACTTCGCCTTGCAGTACACCACGTACATTCCTCGTATGCGGGACGAAGAGCGGCGTGAGAAGCTGAAACGCTGGCAGACGGCCGTCGGTCGACTATAACCGAAGAGAAGGGCGGTTTGTTTCCGAATGATTCCGCCATGACCATGTATCCGACAACAGTACCACAGGAGGGATATCTTGAAGTACAGTCTGGCTATCGACATCGGCGCGTCCAGCGGCCGCCATATTGTGGGCTGGCTCGAGAACGGCGAACTCCGGACGGAGGAAGTCTACCGCTTTCCGAACGGTGTCTCCGAGCGGGACGGCCATCTGACCTGGGACGCCGAAGCCCTGGAAGCCCATGTGCGGGCCGGCATCGACGAAGCGCTGAGGCGGTATCCCGGCATCGAAAGCCTGTCCGTTGACACCTGGGGTGTGGATTACGTGCTTTTGAAGGGTGATGCGCCCGTCCTGCCCTGCTATGCCTATCGCGACAGCCGCACGGAGGCAGTCATCGCTTCGGTTCACGAAAGGATGCCCTTTGCGGAGCTGTATCGCCGGACGGGCATCCAGTTCCAGCCCTTCAACACGATCTACCAGCTGTACGCCGACAAGCTGGCCGGACGGCTGGACAGCGCGACGGATTTCCTGATGATCCCGGAATATCTGATGTACCGCCTATGCGGGGTGAAAAGCCACGAGTACACCAACGCCACCACGGGCGGCATGGTCAGCGCGGAGACGGGCGAATACGACCCCGGCATCATTGCCGCCCTCGGTCTGCCGAAGCGCTTCTTCAAGCCCCTGCAGCAGCCGGGCACGGTGATCGGGACGTACAGGGGCATCAAGGTCGTCCTCTGCGCCACGCACGACACCGCGAGCGCTGTGGAGGGCATCCCGATGGAGCCGGGCGCGCTCTATCTTTCCTCCGGCACCTGGAGCCTGCTGGGCGCGAAGGTACCGAAGCCGATCACCGACGCCGCGAGCATGGCCGCCAACTGGTCCAACGAGGGCGGCGTGGGCTACACCCGCTACCAGAAGAACATCATGGGCATGTGGATCGTCAACTGTCTGCGCGCCGAGCTCTGCCCGGACAAACCCTGGGACGAGATCACCGCGGAGGCGCAGGAAAAGCACTTTGACCATACCGTGGATGTGAACGATCCCGTTTTTCTGGCCCCGGAGAGCATGAAAGCCGCCTTTGACGCGAAACTGCCGCACCCGCCGAAGTGCGACATGGGCTACTTCCGGTGTGCGTACCGCTCGCTTGCGCTGGGGTACAAGCAGGCGATCGACGAGATCGAGCGAAACACCGGCAGGACCTATGAAAAGCTGTACATCGTGGGCGGCGGCGCGAAGAATGCCTTCCTGAACCGACTCACGGAGGAAGCCACGGGCAAGCAGGTCATCGCCCTGCCCATTGAAGCCACGGCCCTGGGTAACCTGAGAATCCAGATCAAAGCATTGGAGGGATCCGATCATGTTGGTTGAAACCAAAGCCCGCGTCGGCGTCTTCGCCATCGCCCTGGGGGCGTACCTGCCCCAGTTCCCGTCCCTGGTGCCGGAATTCGAAGGACAGTACCGGGACTTCAAAAAGCAGATCCCGGACACCGTGGAGCTCATCGACGGCGGGATCGTCACCACCAAGGAGAAGGCCATGGAGGCCGGCGACAGATTCCGCGCGGCGGACGTGGACCTGGTGATCCTGCAGCTGCTGACCTACGCCACCAGCTACAACATGCTGCCCGCTGTCCGGGACCTGGACGTCCCCGTGGTGCTGGTGAACGTGCAGAAGAAAAAAGCCCCGGATTACGCCAGCACCGACACGCCCACCTGGCTGGGCGAGCTCTACGCCTGCGGCGCGGTGGGCGAGATGGTGGCAGACCTGGAGCGGGCCGGCAAACGCCACGCAGTGATCACCGGCGTCGTCGAGGGCGGAGACCCGGAGGTGGAGCGGGAGATCGCCGACTGGTGCCGCGCGGCTCAGGTGCGCCGCCGCTTCCGGGACACCAACATCGCTCAGATCGGCCGGCCCTATCCCGGCATGATGGACCTGTATATCGACGAGACCAACCTCTACCATCGGATGTGGCTGTACACCAAGCAGTTCGACTGGGAGAAGATGTGGGCCATCGCCGATGATATCACCGACGAGGCCGCCATCCGTGCCAAGGCGGAGGACATCCTGACCACCTTCGACATCGAGGGCGGCGCCACCATCGAGACCGTGTGGGACATGGCCAAATACGTGGTGGCCTTCGAGCAGTGGTGCAGGAACGAAAAGCTTGGCTTCGTGGCCAGCCACTACGACGGCTTTGCCCGGGGCGTCGCGGGCAAGCTGGACTCCATGCTGATCCCGGCCTTCTCCATGCTGATCAAGCAAGGCACCGCCTGCGCCGTGGAGGGGGACATCAAGGTGGCCATGGCCATGGGGATCCTGAAGGTCATTGCCGGCACGGGACAGCTCTCTGAAATGTACTCCATTGACTTTGATGAGGATATCTGCATCATCGGACATTCAGGTTCGGGGGATGCTGACATCTCGCAAGCGAAAAAACCCACCATGAAGATTGTTCCGGTGTTCCACGGAAAGACCGGCGGCGGGTACCTGACGCAGTTCTATCCGCCGGTGAACACGCCCATCACCTTCCTGGGCATCACCCAAGACCGGGACGGACACTTTAAGTTTGTAGTCGCGGAGGGCGTCAACGAGGAAGGACCGATCTTCATGTTTGGAGACACCAACATGCGGATGCGGTTCACCTGCGGGGCCCGGGACTTCTGCAACCGCTGGAGCGAGGCCGGTCCCACCCACCATATGGCCGCGGCCGTGGGCCGTCACATTGACACCATCCAAAAAGTAGCAAAAATCTTCAATGTGCCCGTGGACATCATCACGAGATAAGGAGAACACAACATGAAAGACATTCTCACCGCGCCCTTCATGATCGAAATGATCCGTACCGCCACCAACATGTACGCCCATGGCTGGGATGAGCGCAATGGCGGCAACATCTCCCTGATGCTGGAGGAGAGTGAGGTCGCCGAATACCTTGACACACAAAACGTCCTGCGCACGATCCCCACGGGCTTCACCGCGCCGGAGTTGGAGGGCAGGTACTTCCTGGTCACCGGTACGGGCAAGTATTTCAAGAACGTACAGTACGCGCCTGATGTCAACCTGGGCATCGTGCGGCTGACGGAGCAGGGACAAACAGCGGAACTGCTGTGGGGCTACACCGACGGCGGACAGTTCACCAGCGAGTTCCCGGCCCACATGATGAGTCATGTGGCGCGGCTGAAGGTGGATCCCAAGAATCGTGTCGTGATGCACTGTCACCCCGCGAACCTCCTGGCCATGACCTATGTGCACGACCTGGACGAAAAGAAGTTCACCCGCACCCTGTGGCAGATGTGCACCGAGTGCATCGTGGTTTTCCCGGAGGGCGTGAACGTCCTGCCGTGGATGCTCTGCGGCACCAACGAGATCGGCGAGGCTACGGCGGAGAAGATGCGCACCGCCCGCCTGGTGGTATGGAGCCAGCACGGCATCTACGGCGCGGGCAAGGATCTGGACGAGACCTTCGGCCTCATCGAGACCGCCGAGAAGGCCGCTGAAATCTATATGAAGATCGCCCATCTCCCGCTGGTCAACACCATCACCGACGAGCAGATGCACCAGTTGGAGAAGCGGTTTAATATCAAAGCCCGTGAGGGTTATCTTGATTAATCAGGAGGAGAAAGAAAATGGCTGACCGCATCGTGCTCAATCCCGTATCCTATCATGGCCATGGGGCCATTGAAAACATCGTGCCAGAGCTCACAGGCCGGGGCTGCAAAAAAGCCTTCGTCGCCACCGACCCCGATCTGTTGAAATTTGGCGTAACCAAGAAAGTGACCGGCCTGTTGGATAAAGCGGGCTTTGCCTACGAAGTATACAGCGACATCAAGGCTAATCCCACCATTGAAAACGTGCAGACCGGTGTGGCTGCGTTCAAAAAGGCCGAAGCCGACTGCATCGTGGCCGTGGGCGGCGGCAGCGCCATGGACACCAGTAAGGCCATCGGCATTATCATCAACAACCCTGAATTCGCCGACGTGCGCTCTCTGGAAGGCGTGGCCCCCACCAAGAAGCACGCGGTGTTCACCATCGCCGTGCCCACTACCGCAGGCACTGCCGCCGAAGTGACCATCAATTATGTGATCACCGATGTGGAAAAGAAGCGTAAGTTTGTGTGCGTGGACGTGAACGACATTCCCGAAGTGGCCGTGGTTGACCCCGATATGATGTCCACCATGCCCAAGGGCCTCACCGCCGCCACCGGCATGGACGCTTTGACCCACGCTATCGAAGGCTACATCACCAAGGGCCACTGCGCCATTTCCGATATGTTCCACCTGGAAGCCATCAAGCTGATCAGCCACAGCCTGCGCGCCGCCGTACAGAACGATCCTGACGGCCGGGAAGGCATGGCTCTGGGTCAGTACATCGCGGGCATGGGCTTCTCCAACGTGGGCCTGAGCATCGTGCACAGCATGGCCCACGGCCTCTCAGCCCTGTATGATACTCCCCACGGCGTGGCCTGTGCCATCATCCTGCCCTTCGGCCTGGAATACAACGCACCCGTCGCGGGCAAGCGCTACCGCGCCATCGGCAAGGCTATGGGCGTGGACGGCATTGACGAAATGGACGATGAAGCCGCCGCCGCCGCTACCATCGCCGCGGTGAAGAAGCTCTCCGCCGATGTGGGCATCCCCGCTGACCTGAAGGGTATCCTGAAGGACGAGGACGTGCAGTTCCTGAGCGACAGCGCTTATGCCGACGCCTGCCGCCCCGGCAACCCCCGCGATACCAGTGTGGAGGAAATCAAAGCGCTGTACCGCAGCATGATGTAAGGCTGTATTGCATTTTTCAACATAATGCTTTGATCATCAATGATTTTAGCGTATCCGTTGAATCGGGGCTGCCTTTGGGCAGCCCCTTTTGGGTTCTTTTTCTTCTCACGAACACCCGAACCAGCATTTCCTGAAAACTAAGGGTTGCTGATATATACAGGAAATAAATTGTATTTGCATAATTCATCCATTCATTATATAATGAAAAAGATGCCTGTTTAGAGCATCAGAAATAATGAATGCGGGACATCTCTCCGCTGCTCCCGGTGATGCCTGGTAATTCTATACGCAGCGCGTCATCCCAGACAACCGCGAAACAGCGTTGGATTACACGGTTTTACAAGCTTTCGCAGAAAGGCAGTACAAAGACCCTTATGAAAGACACCACAAAACAACGCATTTTTTGGATCATCATCGCTGTGGTTATCGCAGCCGCAATTTTCGCTTTTTCCTCCCAGGATACAAAAAA
>CAMKAE010000020.1 GCA_946410395.1 uncultured Clostridia bacterium | reverse complement strand
TTCTGCTACGGCGCGCCGCCGCATGCGGGCATTGCTCCCGGCGTGGACCGCATGGTCATGCTGCTGGCGGGCGAGGACTCCATCCGCGAGGTCATCCCGTTCCCGATGAACAAGAACGCCCAGGACCTGCTGATGGGCGCGCCTAGCGAAGTGGAGCAGAAGCAGCTGGACGAACTGCACATCGCGCTGGTCAAACCCGAGGAAACCTGATGCAATCCGAGCTGAAGTCACTGTGTGTGGCTTCAGCTTTTCGGTTGCCAAAGCGCTGTGGATTTGGTATACTGTGCAGCGCGGGAGGTGAGGAGCGTGACAGTCAACAGGCCGGTGGACCGGATGCTGCGGGAGGCCGTGCAAAGGCGCAGCGCGCACATGCCGGGCCACAAGGGCCGCGCGCCCTACGGACCGGCGGATCTGTACGCGCTGGACACCACCGAGCTGCCCGTGACCGATGATCTGATGCAGCCCCGGGGCGCGGTACTGGAGGCCGAGCGCCTCTACGCCGAGGCGGTTGGCGCAGCGCGCACGCTCTTTCTCACCGGAGGGTCCACCGCGGCGGTGCATGTGATGCTGCAGCTTTGGGCCCGGGAGGGGGACACGGTGATCCTGCCGCGCAACGCCCACCTGAGCGCCGTCAACGCGTGCATCATCGGCGGCCTGCGGATCGCGTGGATCCCCTGCTGCCAGACCGCGGACGGATATGTGTACATCGCGGAGGCGGATGCGCTGCAGACCCTGAAAGCCCATCCCGGGGCGAAGTGTATCCTGCTGACAAGACCGGACTACTACGGCGGCATGATCCCGCTGGCCCGCATCTCGGCCCTGGCCGGGGCGATGGGGATCCGCCTGGCGGTTGATGAAGCGCACGGCGCGCATCTGCCCTGGCTGGAGGGCTTCGACTCCGCGGCAAGCTTCGGCGCGGACGCCTGGGCACAGTCGGCGCACAAGACGCTGCCCGCGCTGACCGGCTCGGCGCTGCTGCACCTGCGGGATCCGGCGGACGAGCGCCGGGCTATGGCGCTGCTGCGCCGGGAGCAGTCCTCCTCGCCGAGCTATCTGCTCGTGCGCTCCGTCGACGACGCCCGGGCCTGGATGGCGGCGGAAGGCGCGGCGCGGCTGCGCGAGACCGTGCGGGCGGCAAACGCGCTGCGGGAGCATCTCCCCGACGCCGCCCGGAACTGGGCCGAAACCGGATATGACTTCGATCCCACCCGCCTGAGCGTGGACGCGCCGCAGGGCGGGTTTGCGCTGGAGGCTGCGCTTCGCGAAAAGGGCCTGGACGTCGAAATGGCGGACGCGCGCCGGGTCGTGCTGATCCTGACTGCGATGGACACGCCCGCGGACATCCGCGCCATGGAGGCGTTGTTTCCTCCGGCGGACGATCACGCGGCGCAGATACCTGGCCCGGATCCGCTCCCGCCGCTGCCCGAAGCGGTGCTGACAGTGCGGGAGGCTGCCATGGCGCAGAGCGAACCGGTTCCGCTGACCAAGGCCGCAGGGCGGATCGCAGCGGAGGCGGTGGGCTTGTACCCGCCGGGGATCCCGCTGGCGGTGCCGGGGGAGAGACTGACAGAGGACATCCTGGCGCAGCTGCTGGCAGCGCCGGAAGCGATGCGCTTTGGAACAGAAGGAGATACCATTCATGCGGTGCGTGATCTTTGACCTTGACGGAACCCTGACCCAGAGCCACGAGGGCATCCTCAACAGCATCGCCCATGCGGCGGAGACGATGGGCTTTGCCCTGCCGCCCGAGGCGGAGCGGATGAAGTTCGTGGGCCCGCCGCTCGACTATTCCTTCCGGAATTACCTCGGCATGACGCCGGAGGAGTCCATGCGGGCCGTCGCCCTCTACCGGGAGCGCTACTGGTCCGTGGGGATGTTTGAGAACCGGGTTTATCCCGGGATCCGGAACCTGCTCCGCATGCTGAAGCGCCGCGGGGACTGGGTGGCCGTGGCCACGGGCAAGCCGACGGAGCCCAGCCGGAAAATCCTGGAGCACTTCGGGCTGCTGCGGTACTTCGACCGTGTCGTGGGCCCGGATGAGAACGACCACCGGGCGGAGAAGGAAACCCTGATCCGCAGGGCCCTCCCGGAGACGTGGGAGGAGGCCGTGATGGTGGGTGACCGCTGCTTTGACATCGAGGGCGGCCGCAAGGTGGGCATCCGCACCGTGGGCGTGTGCTACGGCTACGGCACGGAGGCCGAACTGCGCGAAGCGGACTGCGATGAAACGGCCGCGACGGTGGACGCGCTGATCAATCTGCTCTGCCCCGGAGAGGCGCGGCCGGCGGGCGCCTTCCTCTCGGTGGAGGGCTTGGACGGCAGCGGCAAGAGCACCCAGATCGGATTGCTGGCGGATGCGCTGGACCGCTGGGGCTTTGAGGTGGTCCACAGCCGGGAGCCCGGCGGTAGCCCCGTGGGGGAGAAGATCCGGGACATCCTGCTGGATCCGCAGAACCGGGGCATGGAGCCCCTGACCGAGGCGCTGCTCTTCGCGGCCAGCCGGGCCCAGCATGTCCGGGAAGCGATCCGCCCCGCGGTTGCGGCGGGCAAGACGCTGCTGTGTGATCGGTTTGTCGACTCCTCCGTGGCCTACCAGGGCGGCGGGCGCGGCCTGGGCGTGCAGCGGGTGCTGGAAATCAACCGGGAGGCCGTGGACGGCACCTGGCCGCTGGTGACGCTGTATCTGGACATCCCGCACCGGGAAGCGCTGAAGCGGCGCATGGCGGCTTCCGATCCGGACCGGATGGAGGCGGAGCCCGAGGACTTCCACCGCAGGGTGGAGGAGGCTTACCGCGCGATGATCGCCGCGCACCCGGAGCGCTTTGCGGTGGTCGACGCCACGCGCTCCGCCGAGGAGGTCGGCAAGCAGGCTGCGGAACAAGTGCTCTCAAGACTCATGGCTGCGGAGGAAGCATAATGATCAGGAACAGGGTTGTGGTGGGCATGTCCGGCGGGGTGGACTCCGCGGTTTCCGCGCTGCTGCTCAAGAGGCAGGGCTGGGATGTGATCGGCGTGTTCATGAACAACTGGGAGGAGACCGACGAGAACGGCGTCTGCAGCGCGGTGGACGACTGGGCGGATGTCCGGGATGTGTGCGACCGCATCGGCATTCCGTATTACTCCGTCAACTTCGCACAGGAATACATGGACCGGGTGTTTCAGGACTTCCTGAGGGAATACGAGGCCGGGAGGACCCCGAACCCGGACGTGCTGTGCAACCGGGAGATCAAGTTCAAGGCTTTTCTGGACCTGGCCATGCAGCTGGAGGGGGAGAAGATGGCCACGGGCCATTTCGTGCGCACGGACGCCGACGGCCACCTGCTCCGGGGCGCGGACCCGAACAAGGATCAGAGCTATTTCCTCTACATGGTGCACGCCGAGCAGCTGCGCAAGGCCATCTTCCCCGTGGGCGGCCTGACCAAGGCCGAGGTGCGCCGCATCGCGTCGGAGAGCGGCTTGCCGGTCAGCAGAAAAAAAGACTCCACCGGCGTTTGCTTCATCGGGGAGCGGAACTTCAAAGCTTTCCTGAGCACCTACCTGCCCGCCAGGCCGGGGGACATGGTCTCGCCCGAGGGAAAGACGGTCGGGCATCACGACGGGCTGATGTATTACACCCTGGGCCAGCGCCGGGGGCTGGGGATCGGCGGGTGCGGCGACGGCCGCAGTTGGTTCGTGATTGGCAAGGATCTGGCGCGCAACCGCCTGCTGGTAGCCCAGGGCGAGGATCATCCGATGCTGTGGTCCACCCGGGCGGAGTGCACGGACGTCACCTGGGTGGCGGAGACGCCGGCGGAGGGTGTGCCCTTCCGCTGCACCTGCAAGTACCGTTACCGGCAGGCGGACCAGCCGGTGGAGGCGGAGGTGCGCGACGGCAGACTGTACCTGCGCGCCGAGACGCCGCAGCGGGCCGTGACGCCGGGCCAGAGCGCGGTGCTGTATCAAGGCGAGCGCTGCCTGGGCGGCGGCATCGTCGACACGGTCCCGGACGTCGGACAGGTCACATAAAGAAAAAAGCGCTTTCCTTCAGCGGTGATTCGCCGGGGGAAAGCGCGATTTTTCAGTTGCCCAGATAAGCCTTCTGGACCGCGTCGTTGTGCAGCAGGGCGCCGGCCTTGCCGGTCATGGTGATGACGCCGGTCTCCATGACGTAGGCCCGGTCTGCCACGGACAGGGCCATGCGGGCGTTCTGCTCGACCAGCAGGATGGTCACGCCGCTGCCGTGGAGCTCCCGGATGATGTCGAAGATCTGCTCCACCAGGATCGGGGCCAGGCCCATGGAGGGCTCGTCGAGCATCAGCAGCTTGGGCCGAGCCATCAGCGCCCGGGCCATGGCGAGCATCTGCTGCTCGCCGCCGGAGAGGGTGCCCGCCACCTGCCGCTCGCGCTCCTTGAGGCGGGGGAAGCGCTCGAACATCTCATCCATGGACGTCCGGATCTCGGCGCGGCTGCGGGTGTAGCCGCCCATGTCCAGGTTTTCCCGCACGGTGAGCTGCTGGAAGATCCGGCGGCCCTCCGGGCACAGCGAGAGGCCCATGGGCACGATCTTCGAGGCCTTCTTGCCGCTGATGACTTTGTCCTCATAGATGATCTTGCCGCTGCGGGGCTTGAGCAGGCCGGTGATGGCGTTGAGCGTTGTGGACTTGCCCGCGCCGTTGGCCCCGATCAGGGTCACGATCTCGTCCTCGAACACCTCCAGGGAGACGCCCTTGATGGCGTGGATCGCGCCGTAGAACACATGGATGTCCTCCACGGAGAGGATGCGCCGCTTGTTCTCCGACATGCTCAGCCCTCCTTCTGCTTGCCCAGGTAGGCTTCGATGACCACGGGATTGTTCTGGATCTCCCGGGCGGTGCCCTTGGCGATGACCTTGCCGAAGTTCAGCACACAGATGCCCTCGCAGACGCCCATGACCAGGCTCATGTCGTGCTCGATCAGGAGGATGGCGATGTTGAACTCGTCCCGGATCCGGGCGATGGTGTTCATCAGCTCCTCGGTCTCATGCGGGTTCATGCCGGCCGCGGGCTCGTCGAGCAGCAGGAGCTTGGGGCCGGTGGCCAAGGCGCGGACGATCTCCAGCCGCCGCTGGGCGCCGTAGGGCAGGCTCCCCGCACGGACATCCGCCATGCCCTCCATGCCAAAGATGGACAGCAGCTCCAGCGCCCGCTTGTGCTGGCGGTGCTCCTTGATCCAGAAGTTGGGCAGCCGCAGCAGCGCCGTGGCGGTGGTGTACTTGATCTGGTTGTGGAGGCCGATGCGCACGTTCTCCTCGACCGTCATCTGGTTGAAGAGGCGGATATTCTGGAAGGTGCGGGCTATGCCCAGCTTGGAGGCCTGGACGATGCTCTTGCCCATCATGTCCTTGCCGTCGAAGATGACAGAGCCCTCGGTGGGCTCATACACCTTTGTGAGCATGTTGAAGACCGTGGTCTTGCCGGCGCCGTTGGGGCCGATCAGACCGGCGATCTCCGAGCGCCCGATGATGAGATTGAAATCATCCACGGCCTTGAGGCCGCCAAACTGGATGCCCAGGTGATGGGTTTCCAGGATCGGGGCAACGTTCAGGTCGCGCTCGGGGACAATGGCTTTGGAGGGGTAGGGGACCATGCGGGTGTCAGAGTGCCGGGTTTGCTTTTCCTGCCGCTCCGTCATGCCTTTCCGCCCCCTTTCTTCTTGCCCTTTTTCTTGCCTTTACCGCTGTCGACGTAAGCCTCATAGAGCATCAGGCCCAATTCGATGCGGCGCTGCGTCTCGTCGTCCAGCGGCGTACCGTCCGCGGTGTACAGCCGCTCCAGGGTGAGGCGGCCGCCCGCCTGCGCCGCGAGCGCTTCCGCGGGCACTTCTTCAGGAAGCTCCGCCTGATTGCTGTCAGGTTCAGCAGCCTCAGGCTGCACCGCCGTTTCGTTTTCTCCCGCATCCTCAATCACCAGGACCTCGCGGGCGTTTGCGCCCTGGGCGTCATCCCCGGCAGCGAAGGCGTTGCGGGATTCCTCCGCGAAGAGATTGATGGATTTCCTGCGCCGTTTGACCAGGGAGACGATGGAGGTGACCCAGCCCTTGATGACCGGGTTGTTGGAGAGCACCATGGCAAAGATCAGCACCAGGGCGTAGACCAGCATCCGGTAGTCCTTCATGAACCGGAGCTCTTCGGGCAGAATATAGAGGGCCGTGGTGGAGAAGATGGTGCCCAGCACATTGCCCAGACCGCCCAGCACCACATACACCAGCACCATGATGGACATGTCCAGGTTGAAGTTGGCGGGCTGATAGGTGGACTTGTTTGCAAGCAGGGCGCCGGCCATGCCGGCCAGCACGGCGGCGGTGACAAAGGCGATCATCTTGTGCCGGGTCACGGGAATGCCCATGGATTCCGCTGCGATGCGGTTGTCACGGGTGGACTTGATGGCCCGGCCGGTGCGGGAATCCGTGAGGTTGAAGACGACGAACAGGGTGAGGATCACCAGGGCAAAGCCGATGATGTACAGGGCCGGGAGGTCGGTGGTGGTGCCCTTGGTGCCGATGGGCGCTGAGGCAGTAGGCCCCTTGAGCAGGGCCGTGCCGCCGGTCAGCGTGTTCTTAGGGAAGGCAAAGAGCAGGCGCACGCCGTCTGTGGTGTCCAGCGACACATAAAGGCACTGCAGCAGCGACTTGATGATCTCCGCGCAGGCCAGCGTGACGATGGCCAGGTAGTCGCCACGCAGGCGAAGCACAGGGATGCCCACCAGGAAACCGATGATCCCGGCCATCAGGCCCGCGGCGAGCATGGTCACGGCCATGCTCAGGTAGATGTTCTCCCAGCCATAACCCTTCGTCAGCAGGTTATAGACCACGATGCCGGTGGAGTAACCGATGCTCATGAAGCCCGCGTGGCCCAGGGAGAGCTCGCCGGAGAAGCCGACCACCAGGTTCAGCGAGACAGCGGCTACCACCCAGGCGCAGACCGGCACGAAATAGCCTTTTACGGACCGGCTGATCTTGCCCATGGCGAACAGACCGGACACGGGCCCCTCACAGAGCCAGTCATAAAAGATCACAAAGGCAAGCGTCACCAGCAGGAAAGTGAAGGACTTGTACAGGATGTGCCGGGCTTTGGGCGAGAAGGCGCGGGACCGTCTCCGGACGGATTCCTGCAATGCGGAAGCGTTGTTTTGCATCATCGGCACCCCCTCTCAGACTTTCTCGTGGATCTTCTTGCCCAGCAGACCGGTGGGCCGGAAGAGCAGCACGATGATCAGCACGGAATAGACCACGGCGTCCGTCAGCTCCGTGACCGGGAGGAAAGAGCGGCTCAGCTGCTCCACCAGGCCCAGCAGCAGGCCGCCGATGAGCGCTCCGGGGATGGAGCCGATGCCGCCGATGACAGCCGCGATAAAGGCCTTGATGCCCGGAATGGAACCCGTGGTGGGCACCAGCTCATGGGGAAACGCGCAGTACAGAATGCCCGCGATGGCGGCCAGTCCGGAGCCGATGGCAAAGGTGACGGTGATGGTCCGGTTGACGTTGATGCCCATCAGCTGCGCGGCGCTTCTGTCCTCGGACACGCTGCGCATGGCCTTGCCCATCTTGGTGTAATTGACAAACAGGCTCAGCAGCACCACGATGAGCATGTTCACCGCGATGGTGACGATGGCCAGGCCCGGAATGGTCAGGGTATCGCTCAGGTGGATGTCCAGGGCCTGCATGTTCACCAGGTCGGTGATCATCTTGGTGTCCGCGCCGAAAATCGGCTTGTCGTTGTTTTCGCTGATCACGACGCCCAGCACGTTCTTGAAGAAGCGGTCCACGCCGTCCAGGGACATGACGGTCTGCATGACGTTCTGGAGCAGGTAGCTGACGCCGATGGCTGTGATCAGCACGGCCAGGGAGGGCGCCTGGCGCAGAGAGCGGTAGGCCAGGAACTCAATGGCCATGCCCAGCAGGGCGCACAGAACAATGGCAATCAGCACCGCGGCAAACGGACCGCCCGGCCCGTTCAGGTTCCGGGCATGGGCGGCGGCAAAGAAGGTGTAGGCGCCCACCATGATCACATCGCCATGGGCAAAGTTGAGCATCTTGGCAATGCCGTACACCATGGTGTAGCCCAGGGCGATGATGGCATAGATGCTGCCGATACTCAGACCGTTGATGATCACGCTCATGATGTCCATCGATCAATCAACCTTTCGTAGCTCCGGTTTGACAACCTGATGACATATCATGTTAGCATATTCCCGGAAGACAGTCCATAGCCGGAGCGGAAAAAATACCGAATAAAAACGGCTGCGTACGGAAAATCCGCCTCCCCGGCGGGGAAGCGGATCAGGGATTGCGGGATGATTACTTGTCGAAGCCCACGTAGACGCCGTTCTCGATGACGACGGCGGTGGGGGTCTTGGAGACGGCGCCGGTGGCGTCCCAGGTCATGGTGCCGGTCACGCCCTCGTAGGTGATCTGCTGCATGGCGGCGATCATCGCGTCGCAGACATCCTCAGCCTTGTCGCCGGTCTGAACGCCGGCCACCTTTGCGGCTTCCACCAGCGCGTAGACACCGTCATAGGCGTCGGCGGCGAACTGGTTCGGAACCTCGCCGTACAGATCCTTGTAGGACTTCACGAAGTTGACGGTCTTCTCGTCCTCGGCGTCGGCGGAGAAGGGGGTCAGCAGCATGACACCCTCGGCCAGGGAGGTGTCAAAGCCGTCGATGGACAGGATGCCGTCCATGCCGTCCACGCCGAAGAACACGGGCTTGTAGCCGGCATTGGCGGCGGTCTGCAGGATCAGGGAAGCGGGGGTGTAGTAGATGGGCAGGAACACCAGCTCGGCGCCGGCAGACTGGGCGGCGGACACCTGAGAGGTGAAGTTGGAGTTGTCGGTGAAGGTGGTGATGGAGACCACTTCCAGGCCCAGCGCGGGCGCTTCGGCCATGAAGGTCTCATAGATGCCGGTGGAATAAGCGTCGGCGTTGTTGTAGATCACGGCGATCTTGGTGGGCAGGCCGTTCTGGGCGATGTACTGCGCGGAAGCGGCGCCCTGGGCCGGATCGGTGAAGCACACCTGATACACGTTGTCGCGGCCGCTGGTGACGTCGGTGGAGGACGCGGAGGGCGTCAGCATGAACACGCGCTCGTCATAGGCCAGGGTGGCCACGGCGATGCAGGGCGTGGTGGTGGTGGTGCCGATAATCATCTGGGCGCCGTTGTCCAGCACGGTGTTGTAAGCGTTGACGGACTTCTCGGCGTCGTGGGCGTCATCCTCGTCCAGCAGGACCACGGTGATGCCGTTGTCCGCGGCGGTGATCTCGTCGGCGGCGATCTTCGCGCCGCGGGAGGTGGCCAGACCGTACACGGCGGCGGGGCCGGTTTCGGGGCCGATGTGCGCGATGGTCAGGACCACGTCCTCAGCCAGGGCAGAGACGGTCATGCAGGCGATCATGGCCAGAGCCAGAACCAGAGCGATGAACTTTTTCATATCTTTTCCTCCTCTGATGGTTTCCGGGGCTGCTGCCGCCGGTTGAACAGGCTCATTATAACCCTGAACCCCGACCGTGACAAGAACTTGCCTTGTTCTATCCTTGTTTTTTGGCTCGCAGGCCTGCCGCAGGACGGGCGGAACGGTTGCTTTTGGTGTCCGTGAACGGTATAATGCGGCGGTCCGGACAGAAAAGAGGAGGTGCGGCAGTGCTGAAAACCATGCGGAGGGCCTTTCCGCAGACCATGCCGGTGATGGCGGGTTACCTTTTCCTCGGGATCGCCTTCGGCGCGGCCATGCAGAGCCGGGGCCTGCCGGCCTGGCAGTCCCTGCTGCTGAGCACGGCGGTCTACGGCGGATCGCTGCAGTTTGCGCTGGTGGACTCACTGTGCGCCGCCTTCGCGCCGCTGACGGTGGCGCTGCTCAGCGCGCTGATCCAGGCGCGCCACCTGTTTTACGGCCTCAGCATGCTGGAGGCCTACCGCCCGCTGGGCAGGCACAAGCCCTACCTGGTGTTCGCACTGACGGATGAGACCTACTCCCTGGCGGTGCGGGGCGTGCCGGCGGGGGAGGATCCCGCGGCCTGGTATACCGCGATCTCCGCGCTGGACCAGGTTTACTGGGTCGCCGGCACGCTGCTCGGGGCTGTGGCGGGGACGCTGCTCCCGACCGGCGCCCTGCGGGGCATCGACTTTGCCATGACCGCGCTGTTCACGGTGATCCTCACGGACCAGACCACGGACGCGGCGGCGCGCTTCCGCAAGGGTGAGATCACCCTGACGGAGCTGCTGTTCGCCCCGCTGCTGGGCGGACTGGCCACGCTGCTGAGCCTGCTGACGGTGGGCCGGGGCAGCTTCCTGCTGCCGGCCATGGGGCTCATCCTGGCCGGCTTCGGCGGGCGCTACGCGCTTGAGCGGAAGGGGGTGAAGGCGGCATGACAGCAATGCAGCAGCTGATCACCATCGCCGTTGCGGCCGCGGTGACCGTCGTCCTTCGCGCGCTGCCCTTTCTGGTGTTTTCGGGAAAAAGAAAACCGCCGGCCTTTGTCCTGTGGCTCGGCGGTCAGCTTCCCCGGGCGGTGATGGCCCTGCTGGTGATCTACTGCCTGAAGGACGGTATCGCCGGGGATGCGCCGGGTTTGCTGCCGGCGGTGGCGGCCGTCGGGACGACGGTGGCGCTCCACCTGTGGAAAAAGCAGATGATCCTCTCCGTCGCGGGCGGGACGCTCTGCTACATGCTGCTGGTTCAGTTCGCGGTCTGAGGCGGATCGTTCCAGCCCTTGCACACATCCACCCAGCCGGCGGCCCGGGAGAGGCGCTCCAACTCAGGCAGGGTCAGCTCCACGGCGCTGCTGGAGCTTCCGCAGGCCGGAAAGACGGTTTCGAAGCGGCGCAGCGACTCGTCCAGGTACACGGTGACGCCGTCGTTGACGGCAAAGGGGCAGACGCCGCCGACCGCGTGGCCGATCTTTTCCAGCGTTTCCTCGGGGGAGAGCATTTTGGCCTTGACGGCAAAGTGCGCTTTGAACCGGGCGTTGTCCACCCGCGCATCCCCGGCCGCGACGATGAGGATGGGCGCTCCGTTCACGGAAAAGGACAGCGACTTGGCGATGCGCCTGCCCTCGCAGCCCAGGGCCTGTGCGGCCAGCTCCACGGTGGCGCTGGACACGTCGAATTCCCGGATCCTGTCTTCCAGACCCTCCGCACGAAAATACGCCCGGACGCGTTCAATGGCCATGTGCAGTCCCTCCTGTGTTTCGGTTCGGGTGCATCATAGCACGGCGTCCGGGCGGATGGCAAGTTTTTTCAGTGCATTTCCAGCCGCTTGGGCAGGCGGCCGGCGGCGATGTCGCTCCAGTCTGCCACCTCGATGTCCAGCTCCGCGGCCCGCTTGCGCATGGCGGAAGAGGCCCGGCTGGCGCCGGAGGCGGTGACGATCATGGCGCGGGAGTCCTCGCCGCCGAAGCGGTCCCGCAGCACGGCCAGCTCGTTGAGGGCTTCCGTTTTGATCTCGCCGGTCTTGCAGCTGATAAAGAAGGGCTGCACCCCGCGCACGGCCATCACGTCGATCTCGTTGGTGACGGTGTCCCGCTTGCGGTCCTCGCCGCGCCAGTTCACCACGGCGCTGAGCACCACGTCGTCAAAGCAGCCGGCCCGCAGGCAGGCGGCATAGACATACAGCTCCAGCACGGCGCCCACATCCCGGAGCCAGAAGCGGGTCAGGGCGTCGGCATAGCGGAAGGACACGCGGTCGGCGCTCAAGGCCAGATCCCGGATCAGCCCGGCTTCCGCCAGCGCGTGCAGCAGCTCCTCAGAGACGGTGGCCTGGCCGCTGTCCACCTTCACGGTCCGCGCGCCCTCCGCCGCCAGATCCGGATCAGCGGCGCCGGAAATCCGCTGGAAATATTTGACCTGGCGCTGCCAGACCGGCCGGAAACGGCTGTAGACGGAGAACGCGGCGTCGATGTCCGCGAGGCGGTTCCGCAGTAGGGCGTTGTCCTCCCGGCCGGGCAGCAGCTCACCGCCGGCCATCAGGAAGCAGGACGCGGCGTCCAGCTTCACCGTGCAGGGCAGGGACCGGGCATACGGCGCGTGCTGGATCTCGAAGAAGGTGTTTCGCTTGTGGCTGTAGGTCAGCACGCTGCAGGCGGTGCCGGCGGCGGCCCCGGCCGCGAACAGGGCGGCGTCGGTGCCGCCGGAGATGTCGATGGCGCAGTCCGCGTGCTCCCGGAGCAGCTTGCGGAGCGTTTTTTTGATCTGAACGGCGTCCAGCAGGCTCACCGGCACAAAGGTCAGCGCCGCGTCACAGCCCCTGCGGCGGAAGTACTGGGCCAGCGCGGCCCGGCGCGTGCTGTCTGACGCAACCTCGGGCGGGCAGACGTAGATGACTTCCTCGGGCCGGAACATCTCTGCGGCCAGCACATTCTCGATGGGCCGCTCATCCCAGAGCTCAATCAGCGTTCTCATGGGCTTTCCCTCCCGCCTTGTGCTTGCGGAACAGCCACTTGCGCGCCACAGCCATGGCGGCCCTGTAGTGCACGGGCCGCAGAACGCGGTCGGCCTCCTTCAGCGTCTGAATGATGGGCAGGTGCTGCGGACAGCGCTGCTCACAGCGCCCGCAGCCCACGCACCGGGTTGCGAAGGGCGGATCCCGGCGCAGGGAGATCGCCTGGAAGTATTCGTGGCGCCCCGCGCCGACACTCTCGGCGGCCGTGATGTTGTAGCAGCGGAAGGTGCCGGGTATGTCCACGCCCTTGGGGCAGGGCATGCAGTATCCGCAGCCGGTGCAGCCGATCTTCATGCCCGCGTTGATGTCCGCTTTCAGGGCGCCGATCAGGGTGCGCTCCGCCTCGCTCAGACAGCCGGGGAGGGCCTCCGAGGCGATCCGGCAGTTCTCCTCCACCATCTCCGTGCTGTTCATGCCGGAGAGCACGCAGGTGACGCCGGGCTGATCCCACAGCCAGCGCAGAGCCAGCTCTGCGGCGGTGCGCCCGCCGCCCTCTCGGGCGATGCGCTCCCGGGCCGCAGTCGGGAGCAGGCTGACCAGCTTGCCGCCCCGCAGCGGCTCCATGATGATGACGGGGATGCCTTTCGCCTCGGCGGCCTCCAGCCCGGCCCGGCCGGCCTGGCTCACCTCGTCCATGTAGTTGTACTGGATCTGGCAGAAATCCCAGTCATAGGCGTTGAGGATCTTCAGAAACATGGCGGTGTTGCCGTGAAAGGAGAAGCCGATGCTCCGGATGGCGCCGGCCTTTTTCTTTTCGGCGATCCAGTCCTCGATGCCAAGACGCTTCAGCTTTTCCCAGGCGTCCAGGTCCGTGAGCATGTGCATCAGGTAATTGTCGATATAATCCGTGCGCAGACGCTTGCACTGCTCGGCGAAATACCGGTCGACGGCGGCTCTGCTGTTGATCAGATACTGGGGCAGCTTGGTGGCGACGCGCACCTTTTCGCGCAGATGGTTCCGCTCGAGGATCTCGCCCAGGCAGGCCTCGCTGCCCGGATAGATGTAGGCGGTGTCATAATAGTTGACGCCCAGCTCGTAGGCGCGGAGGATCTCCTTCTCTGTCTTTTTCACATCCATGCCGGCGCCGGCGCGGGAGAAGCGCATGCAGCCGTAGCCCAGTGCGGACAGCTCTTTCCGGTATTGCATGGCGGTCCTTTCCGGCGTGTGTCACGCCTTCACGTCGAATTTGTAGCCGACACCCCAGACGGTGGCGATGTCCCAGCCCAGCGCCTCGCGGCCCGGCAGCTTCTCCCGGATCCGCTTGATGTGGACGTCCACGGTGCGGGAGGAATCCCCGGCGAAATCGAAGCCCCAGACCCGCTCCAGCAGCTGCTCGCGCGTGAAAACCTGCCCGGCGTGGCTGGCCAGGAAGTAGAGCAGCTCGAGCTCCTTGGGGGGCATGTCGATGCGCTGGCCTTCATAGTGGACCTCATACTGGCTCAGGCTGACGGTGAGGCCGGGGAAGGCCAGGGTGTCGCTTTCCTCCGCGCTGCCCGAGGTCCTGCGCAGGACGGCCTTGACCCGCGCAACCAGTTCCTTGGGCTCAAAGGGCTTGGTGACGTAATCGTCCGCGCCGAGCTCCAGCCCCAGCACCTTGTCGAAGGATTCGTCGCGGGCGGTGAGCATGATCACCGGGATGCTGCTGGTGTGCCGGATGGCTTTGAGCACGCCGGTTCCGTCCAGCCCCGGGAGCATGATGTCCAGCAGGATCAGATCCGGCGGATTGCGACGGAAAGCGGCCAGGGCGTCGTCGCCCCGGGATTCGATACGGACTTCGTAGCCTTCCTTTTCGAGATAGAGCTGAACCAGGCGGGCGATGTTCGGATCGTCGTCCACCACGAGAATACAGGGTTTTTCTTTCATTTGGGGTTTTCCTCCGGAATATAAAGTGACCGAGCGGCCGATTACTGTATGCAGGCGTTATTTCAGCTGAACGACGGTGACGCCGTCCTCGCCCTCGCCGTAGACCCCCCTGCGGAAGCTCTTGACGTGGGGGTTGCGGCGCAGGTCCTGCTGGATGCCGCTGCGCAGGATGCCGGTGCCCTTGCCGTGGATGATGGACACCTCGCCCAGCCCGGCCATCACCGCCTGGTCCAGATACTGCCCGACGCTCAGCAGCGCCTCTTCGAGGTTCATGCCGCGTACGTCGCACTCCATCCGGATCGTGTTGGACATCACGCCGGTTTTGGCGCTGACGGAGGTCTTCTGCTTTGCCTTGGGCTGATCCTGCTTCAGCCTCAGCTGGCTCAGGTGCGCCTTGAACTTCATCACGCCGGCCTGCAGCTGCACTTCGCCCTTGTCATCCGGGGGTGCGAGCACCGTGGCGACGGTGTTGAGCGTCAGGACGGTCACCTGGTCGCCGGGCTTGACGGTCTGCGGAGCAGTCCCGGTGTCCACCTCCTGCCGCAGGCCCTCGCTGAGGGCGTCGATCGAGGCGTCCATCTGCCTGCGCACGGCGTTGATCTGGGCATCGGGGGCTTCACGCTCCTTTTTCATGCGCTTCAGGTCGCTGATGAGGGCGTCCGCCTCGCGGCGGGCGTCCTCGAGAATGCGGCGGGCGTCCTCCTTGGACTTGCGCAGGGTGTTCTCGCGGCGGCTGTCCATGTCCTTGCGCAGCTTCTCCGCCTCGTCCCGCAGGCGCACGGTCTCCTTGGCGGCTTCCTCGGCCAGCAGACGCTCCTTCTCGGCCACCTGGCGGTGATACTCCGCGTTGGCGATGACGTCCTCAAAGCGGATGCTGTCGCCGGAGAGCAGCGTTTTCGCCGCGTCGATCAGCTCCTCGGAGAGGCCCAGCTTGCGGCTGATCTCAAAGGCGTTGGACTTGCCCGGCACGCCGATGGACAGGCGATAGGTCGGCCGCAGGGTTTCCACGTCAAACTCCACCGAGGCGTTTTCCACCCCGGGCGTGGAGAGCGCATAGGCCTTCAGCTCGGAGTAGTGGGTGGTGGCCATGGTGCGGACGTTGATTTCCTTCAGGCGGTTGAGAATGGCCTGGGCCAGCGCGGCGCCCTCGGTGGGGTCTGTGCCGGCGCCCAGCTCGTCGAAGAGCACCAGGTCCCGGGGCGTGACCTCCCGCATGATCGTGACGATGTTGGTCATGTGGCCGGAGAAGGTGGACAGGCTCTGCTCGATGGACTGCTCGTCGCCGATGTCCGCGAAGACCTGCTCAAACACGGCCAGCTCGGTGCCCAGATCCGCCGGCACCTGCAGGCCCGCGGCGGCCATCAGCGTGAACAGGCCCACGGTTTTCAGCGTCACGGTCTTGCCGCCGGTGTTCGGGCCCGTGATGATCAGCTCGGTGAAGTCGGTGCCCAGCCAAAGGGAGCCGGGGACCACCTTCTCGTCGGGGATCAGCGGATGCCGGCCGCGGACGATGTTCAGCCGGCCTTCATTGTTGAGCTTGGGCTGGGTGCCCCGCATCCGGCGGCTCAGCAGGCCTTTGGCAAAGATGAAATCCAGCTCCGCCAGCCGGGTCACGTCCTCGCGCAGCGTGTCGGCATAGGGCGCGATCTCCGCCGAGAGGGAGGCCAGGATGCGCTCGATCTCCTGGCGTTCCTTCAGCTCCCACTGCTTGAGCTCGTTGCCCATCTCCACCGCGGCCATGGGCTCGATGAACAGGGTGGCGCCGGAAGCGCTCTGGTCGTGGACCAGGCCCGGCACCATCGAGCGGTGATCGGCGCGGACCGGCAGCACATAGCGGCCGTTGCGCACGGTGATCAGCGTGTCCTGCAGGGCCTCGGCGTAGGCGGGGGAGCGCAGGATCTGATTCAGCTTATCCTTGATCCGGTCGTTGGCGCCCCGCAGATGGCGGCGGATGTCAAACAGCGTGTTGGAGGCGTGGTCGGCGATCTCGTCCTCGGAGAGGATGGCGTCGGTGATGTCGCGCTCCACCCGCCGCAGGTCGGTGAGCGATGCGGCCATCTCCGTGAGGATCGGGGTGTTCTCCCGGCCGGTGACCAGGGCGTCCCGGGCGGCCCGGGAGGCCCGCAGCATGCCGGCGACCTCCAGCAGCGCCTTCTGGGACAGGGTGGCGCCCTTCTCGGCCAGCGAGAGGGAGGGCCGCACGTCCGCGGAGGCCACCAGAGGCGTGCCGCCGACGTACTGCAGCACGATGACCGCTTCCTCGGTCTCCTGCTGCCAGCGGGACGCCTCGGCCAGGTCGGCGGAGGGCTCCAGGGCGCGGCAAAGCTCCGCCCCCATGGGGGTCAGGGCCAGGGAGGCCATGTCCTCCCGGATCTTGGTGAACTCCAGCACGCGCAGGGTGCGCTGCTGCATGGCAGTCTGAATCATATTGAGAACCTCCGTCGCGATGGGTGAAGCCGATCACTCCACACCGCGGTTCCAGTGGGCTTTTGTTTTTTCGGGCGCGGACGGGACGGTGTCGAAGACCTGCAGCTGCGCCCAGCCCTCCCGGGCGATCTCAGCGCGCAGATCCGTGGCCAGGCAGTTCAGCAGCCGGACCTGACAGCCCTCGGGCAG